>NZ_PDYV01000030.1:0-20135 GCF_002743235.1 Sporosarcina sp. P25 | reverse complement strand
ATGTATTAGGCATGCCGCCAGCGTTCGTCCTGAGCCAGGATCAAACTCTCCATAAGAGAAATTCGATTAGCTCGAGTTTCATTTGCTGGCATCAATTAAGATACTCATTTTGTTTGTGTCATCGTTAGATGCACAAACTGTATTTCGTTAACGTTTTGCTGTTCAGTTTTCAAGGTTCATTCGGTCGGTCTCTCGTAAGAGGCAACTTTCTAATATTAACATCTCATCATTTCGTTGTCAACACTTTTTCTTAAAAAGTTTTTCTTGTTAAGTTTGATGTTTTCGCAACTGCTTGATGCGACGCTTATAAATATACCACCGCATTTGTGGGAATGCAAGCTTTTTCACCATTCTTTTAAAAAAGAATGGCGAAACCGCATAGCGCCGCGAATCCCGGCACCCCTAGTATAGCTAAGATCATGCCAGATGCAATGTTTACAGGTACGTAGATTCCAATAAATCCACCAGCGATATTCATTAAGAAAAGAATAAAGAACGCAAAAGCTAATCTAAACCAGAATACCGATAAGCGCTCCATGTTTTTTTCAAGAGTGGTCCGACTCATACTTAAAAGCAATAATGCAACGGCTCCTAATATAGCTATGACTAAAATCCTCACAGAAAACGCCCTTTCTATCTCATAGATACTTATCTATATGCGCCTCTGCAGAGGATTAGTCTAGTCGTTCCCTACCTTTTAATTCTTTTTATAATTCTCGACGACCTTCCAATGCTCTAGACAATGTAACTTCATCCGCATATTCTAGATCTCCACCGACAGGTAAGCCATGAGCGATACGCGTTGTCGTGATTCCGGATGGTTTAACCAGCCTCGAAATATACATGGCCGTTGCTTCTCCTTCTATAGTAGGGTTCGTCGCAAGAATCAATTCCTGCACTTCGTCCTCTTGAAGTCTAGTTAGTAATGATGGAACATTGATATCTTCCGGCCCGATTCCGTCCATCGGTGATATTGCACCTTGTAATACATGGTACAAACCACGATAGTCACGCATTTTCTCCATGGCAATCACGTCTTTCGGATCTTGCACGACACATATTGTCGAGCGATCACGTGATTGATCCTGACAGATGTAGCACGGATCGATATCAGTAATATGGCCACAAACTGAACAAAACTGAAGATTACGTTTCGCATCCACTAACGCTTTAGCAAAATCTAGCACAGTATCTTCTTTCATACTTAATACAAAAAACGCCAGACGACCCGCAGTTTTGGGGCCAATGCCTGGCAATTTCATAAAGCTATCCATTAATTTAGATATAGGTTCAGGATAATGCATTATACAACCTCCTAGAACATCCCGGGCAAGTTCATTCCTTTTGTAAATTGGCCCATTGTGGAGTTCGTAATTTCTTCCGCTTTTGCAATAGCATCATTTGTAGCTATGACAATCAAGTCTTGTAAGATTTCTACGTCTTCTGGATCTACCGCTTCTGGATCAATGATTACTTCAAGTACTTCTTTATGGCCTGAGACGATTACTTTTACCATCCCACCACCTGCTGTACCTTCCATTCGCTCATTTCCTAAGTTCTCCTGTGCCTCTGCCATCTTCTTTTGCATCTTCTGCATCTGCTTCATCATACCTTGCATATTCCCTGCTCCACGCATAAATAATTCCTCCTTAGTAAATTACTCTTCTATTGTAATAAAATCTTTTCCAAACATTTTCTCAGCTTCAGTTACGAGTGGGTCTGCGTCTTCAATTGTTGCTTCTTCTATAAACGCCGACGTTTGTTGTTCATCTACTGACTGTTGAGGGTTTTCCTTACTTTTTTGACTAGCCAATCCACTTTTTTGAATGAAATCAGCACGAACTTGCAACCAGCTTTCTTCCGCTACATAGATTACTTCATAACCTTTGCCTGTCAGCCGCAGTAACGCATCCGATAAGCCTGCTTGTAATGTAGCATTTTCAGAAGCCATCAAGCAATGAATTTCATATTTAAATTTTAGCACAAATGCCGTCTCAGATGCTGCTACAGGCTCCGTCTCTTCCAACAAAGCAGCGTGCGAACGTTGCATACTTTGCATCATACCTGCCCATTGCTCACGAATCACTTGAATATCGGACTTTGTTGCCGCTTTTAAAACCTCTATAATTTTACCCGTTGGTACTTTGGCAGACCTAGAAGCAGTTGAGGCAGCTCTTTTTGCAGGTGCTTGTGGTTCGGTGGCTTGTTGCACAGCCCCTGCTGCTACTTGTTGCTGAAGTTGTCTAACGGTCTGTTCTAGCATTGCAAACTTCTGGGCCATTTCAGGATCGGCTACGGAAGTAGATACTTGTCGTTGCTCTCCAGAATGAATCATTTTCAATAAAGCGGATTCGATATAGACCTTCCCGTGATTAGAAAAACGCATTTCTTGTTGTGTTTTTGAGAGGATATCGATGTACCGGTATAATTCATCCGAATGAAACTCTTGGGCAAGCTCTTGAAATCTTTCACCATCTGAAATCAACTCCAGAAGATTTGTCAATTCGGGCGCGGTGCCAAGCAGTAAAATATCGCGGAAAAATGTAATCATGTCTTCGGCAAGTCTACCTACATCTTTACCTTCAGCAATCAGTTTATGCAATAAAGACAATGCGGATCCCGCGTCTTTCGCTTGAATTGATTGTGCAAGTTGATAAAATATTTCTTCACCAATTGCTCCAGTCACAAGCAACGCATCACTTGTTGTCAACTTGTCTCCGCTAAACGACACGGCTTGGTCAAGCATACTAAGTGCATCCCGCATTCCACCTGTCGCAGCTTGTGCGATTGCGCGCAATGCTCCGGTCTCCGCAGTAACTCCAATATCTCCAATAACCTTCTCCATTCGCTCAATGATTTCAGGTGACGTAATAGGTTTGAAATCAAATCGCTGACATCTAGAAATGATAGTGAGCGGCAACTTATGAGGTTCCGTAGTCGCCAGAATAAATACGACGTGGGCTGGAGGTTCTTCCAGTGTCTTCAACAATGCATTAAAAGCTGAATTGGACAGCATATGCACTTCATCAATAATATAGACTTTAAATCGTGCGTTGGAAGGTGCCACATGCACACGTTCAATAATGTCACGAATTTCTTCTACGCGCGAATTGGAAGCCGCATCAAATTCAGTTACATCCGTGTTCGATCCTTCTGTAATGCTTTTGCACGTCTCGCATTCATTGCATGGTTCTGTTGCTGGTCCGTTTTCACAGTTAAGTGCTTTTGCAAATATCTTCGCCGCACTCGTCTTTCCCGTTCCACGAGGTCCTGAGAATAGATACGCATGTGTCGTCTTCTGATGGAGAAGGGTATTTTGCAGAGTTTGCTTGATCGCCTGCTGACCTGACATTTCACCAAAAGCCTGCGGTCTGTAAGCGCGGTATAGTGCTTGGTAAATCAACTGCTTTTCCCCCTTTTTCTCCGATTGCATAATACTTTTATCATAACATGAAACACGAATTTTTCACCGTATATCGCTTTAAAATATTACGCAAATACTTCCGTCCATTCGTCTTTCTTATCAAGCATTGTGCGTGCAATTTCTTTTGCCCCTTCTAGGCTATGACTTGCTGCCCAGCCACACTGTATTTCGTTACATGCTGGTACTTCCGTCGCCAACAGTACGTCATTTAATGTATTCTCTACTATAGAAAGAATATCGTTATAGTCATCATGATTGATGACGGCTAGATAATAACCTGTCTGACAGCCCATTGGACTGATATCGACGATTTGATCCGAGTGGTTACGGCTGAATTCTGCCATCATATGTTCTAGTGAATGAAGGGCGGGCATATCCATGTGATCTGTATTTGGCTGACAAAAGCGGATATCATATTTCAAGATCTTATCGCCATTCTTTCCTTCAGTAGTTCCCGCTAATCGAATATAAGGTGCTTTCACTTTCGTATGATCCAAATTAAAACTTTCAACGTTCATTTTTTTCTCAGACAATGTAAATCGCTCCCTTCCAGTTATGTGTACTACTTTGAAGTATACACTACTTTAGGGACATAAAAAACTCGTCCATAATGAAATGGACGAGTGAATTATTGAATTAATGCCGTGCACCTATCTTCGACTGCCGCACATAAGCGTTACTCTTGTCGTTGGCTCGGTCTAGGCTACCCCGCGGCACATGAGAGAGTCCACTTAATGCTGCTTCCTTCCGGACCTGACATGATTCATGGGTTCCCATTGCGCAGGACCCAGACGTCAACACTACGTGCAAGAGGCAGACCCTACATGCGGACAGCCTCAGAAAAGGAATTCAGTCTTGCTAGAGCGGATTGCAAGTTACAGGGCACCGCTAATTCCCCACCTAGCACGGCATTTATTATTATACCCATAGTTAATTATGATTGCAACGGTAAACCTTGTAATCTTCAGAATGTGTTTCAATATCCTACTGTATAAACGACGAAAAACCTTTTGTCCGAATATATTAGATAGTGTACTAATTGAATTCTAATGGAGGGATTACCATGGATCAAACTAAACGTTATGCGCTCATTGTGTTGTCTACCGCCTGCTTAGCTTATTGGTAATTATTTTCTCACAATCGGATATCAACTTCATGTATGGTGTGTTAATGCAGTTCGTTGCCTTAATGAGTTTTATTATTGGCACTTCATTTATTGCTATGAGAAAAAAGGAAAAAATAATGGTTGACGTTTTAAAAAAGACGTGATAAGATATTATTTGTCTGATACGGAGGAATACCCAAGCCCGGCTGAAGGGATCGGTCTTGAAAACCGACAGGGGTGTTAAAGCCCGCGGGGGTTCGAATCCCTCTTCCTCCGCCATATTTTTGACAGCATACGTTACTCGATGTAACGTTTTTTTATTGCTTAAAAATAATAACTTAATTACAAACCACCGAACTGCGGTCTAGGCAGATACGGTCGACTGGTATACAATTATAAATTCCTGAAAAGAATACATCCATTATGAAAAAACAGCGCCAGAGACTGAATCAGTCCTGACGCTGTTTTTATTTTGTAATGTATGCGCCTGCCTCTGCGGGTTGCAGTGCAAGTGCTTGATAATGGGGAAAGCTTTGTTCTAATGATGCCGCCACTTGTTGCTCTGTTCCTGGTGGTACAGCTACGAAAAGAGACGGGCCCGCTCCACTGATTGTCATACCGTACGCGCCTGCTTCCTTACAAGCTAAACGTATTTCATCAAAGTTAGGGAATCCAACTTTTCGATAGGGCTCATGATATTGATCTCGTTCCATCATACGGCCTGCCGTCACCCAATCCGATTGCGCAATAGCGGCTGTCATCACACTGCCCGCTGCACTTCCGCGTACTGCAACTTTATGCGTCAGTCGCTCAGGTAGCAACCCACGCGAAGCTTCTGTCTTTAAAGCAACCGGTGGCACTAATATGACAATACCAATTGGAGGTGCAGGGAATGTGAGCACTTCCATCTCATCTTCGGCGAAGTACGATACTGTCATCCCTCCAATCAATGCAGCGCTAACGTTATCGGCATGTCCTTCCAGTTCGCTGCCGATTCGCAACTTATCTTTTGGAGACAGTTGCAAGTCCGCTAGTTCACTTGCGATTTCAATACCTGCGGCAATTGCCGTAGCACTACTACCTAAACCTTTTCCTAAAGGAATGTCTGAACGTACTACTAACTTTTGCGATGCAATGACTCGATCATACCGCGTTGCTACATGCTGAATAGTCTGCACGATTAAATTTGTTTCATCCGTTGGCAATGCAGCATACTCTTTATCTTGATACAAAACATACCACGCGTTGGCCGGTGTAACTTCTATCGTCATGTTAAGTGAGAGGGCAAGACCTAAATGATCGAAGCCGGGTCCGAGATTAGCCGTTGTGGCTGGTACGGTCACTGAAAAACCGGCTTCTGTCATTAGTTTGTCCCCTCTTTCAATTCTTTTAAGAAGTTATCGAACTGTTCATTTGTCATCATAGGCTTATGTGCATTAACATTGATTGCTGTTTCAGGATCCTTCAATCCATTACCTGTTAGGATTCCAACTATCGTTGTTCCTTTTTCAATCAATCCCGCATCTAGTCGTTTCTTGATACCCGCAATTGTTGCACAAGATGCTGGCTCTGCAAAGATCCCGTCTGTTGCAGCTAGTAATTGGTAAGCTTCCAGGATTTCCTCATCAGTAGCGGATAAAATGTCGCCACCAGATTCTTCAAGTGCTTGCGTTGCCAAATGCCAACTTGCAGGGTTTCCGATACGGATTGCTGTTGCTACCGTTTCGGGCTCTTCGAATACACGGTCATATACGATTGGCGCTGCACCGTCTGCTTGAACTCCTAGTAACTTCGGTGTAGCCGTACCTTTTTTCTCTGCGTATTCTTTGAAACCTTTCCATGCCGCGGAAATGTTACCCGCGTTTCCAACAGGCAAAGCGAAGATATCCGGTACACTACCGAGCTGTTCAATTGTTTCAAATGCTACGGTCTTCTGGCCTTCAAGTCGATAAGGGTTCACAGAGTTCACCAACGCAATTTTCCCTTCGCCTAGTTCACGTACCATACGGAGTGCTTCGTCAAAGTTTCCTTCAATAGCGACGATTTCGGCACCATACATTTTCGCCTGCGCCAGCTTGCCTAATGCAATACGACCTTCAGGAATAACGACAATTGTACGCATACCTGCACGTGCACCATATGCTGCAGCTGCAGCAGATGTGTTACCCGTTGAAGCACAGATCAACGCTGTTTTCCCTTCTTCTTTCGCTTTTGCAACTGCCATTACCATTCCGCGGTCTTTAAATGAACCTGTTGGATTCGTTCCTTCTGTTTTCACATACAGATTGATTCCCCATTGTTTTGATAAGTTCTCGAGATGGATTAACGGTGTATTTCCTTCTTGCAATGTCAATGAAGGAGTATTCTCTGTCACCGGCAACCATTCTTTATATTCTTCAATCAATCCATTCCATCTTCTCATAATTCCTTATTCTCCTTCCACACGGTAATGACTAGAAATGTCAATGACCGCAGGTGTATCTTTTAAGTCTGTTAAAATATCTAAATGTTGTTGACGGGAAATTTTATGTGTAATGAAGATTAAATCCGCGCCTTCACCGTGCATATCTGAATCTTGAACGACTGTCGCTAGACTCGCTTTATGGTGACTATAAATAGATGTCAATTCCGTCAACACGCCTACTTCGTCACGTACCGTTATACGGTGGAAATAGCGAGCATACTTCTGATTATCCGTTTTTACTTTGCGTTCAAATTGCGGTGAATGCATTCTCTTACCATTCACGCCGAGCAAAATATTTCGGCAAGCCGCCACTACGTCACCTGTTACGGAAGTCGCTGTAGGTAATGAACCAGCTCCAGGTCCATAGAACATTGTCTCCCCTACTGAATCACTGTACACATACACTGCGTTGAATTCATTATTGACAGTAGCAAGTGGATGAGAGTTATGAACAAATACTGGCTCAACAGCTACTTCAATTCCTTCTTCATCTTTTTTGGCAGAACCCGTCATTTTAATTGTGTAACCGAATTGCTCTGCAAGCTGAAGATCACCGTCTGCAATTTCCTTCATGCCACGGACAAATACATCATCAAGATGCACTTCTGTGGAAAAGGATAGTGACGCGAGAATAACCATCTTACGCGCTGCATCAATACCATCTACATCAGCTGAAGGATCAGCTTCCGCAAAGCCCAGTTCCGTAGCTTCCGCCAACGCGTCTTCATAAGTCTTATTTTCATGCTTCATCTTTGTTAAAATGAAGTTAGTCGTTCCATTAACGATTCCTGTTAATGCGGTAATGCGGTCGGACGCTAATCCATCTTCTAATGTACGGATTAATGGAATACCGCCACCCACACTCGCTTCATATAATAAGTCGCATTTATTTTCATCCGCTAATTTTAATAATTCAGGTCCCGACTCTGCCATGACATCCTTGTTTGCAGTGACAACACCCTTACCCGCTTCAAGTGAACGTCGAATTGCTTCAGACGAACCTCC
This sequence comes from Sporosarcina sp. P25, assembly GCF_002743235.1. Classification (NCBI taxonomy): domain Bacteria; kingdom Bacillati; phylum Bacillota; class Bacilli; order Caryophanales; family Caryophanaceae; genus Sporosarcina; species Sporosarcina sp. P25. The sequence continues at coordinate 12,137 of NZ_PDYV01000030.1, read as the reverse complement.
TGTCACTTCAATAATTAAATCAATTTCAGGGTCGTTTAACACTTCTTCAAGTGATGTAGTGAACATTTCTTTAGGTATCACGCCATTGCGTTTTTTATCCAAGTTTTTAACAAGGACTTTTTTGATAGACACAGGAACGCCAAGTTTATGTCGCAGGTCATCTTGATGATTATGCAAGATCGTTGCAACGCCGCTTCCCACTACTCCATAACCTAGCAAACCAATATTAATTTCTTTTTTTTCATTTTTCATTTGACGATTCTCCTAACTATATGTACACTATGAAAAAACAATCGTTCTTCGTATAAGGACAATTATAGAGAATTCTGCCTTTAATAACAACCTGTTTTCACGAATCTTCTAAAAATAGATAGATAATCTCAAAAAAGATAGGATCTGGTACCCAATGAAAGTTTGTAAATTTGGCGGAACATCCGTCGCATCCGCGGAACAAATTCGGAAAGTGGTCGACATTGTTGTATCCGACCCATCGAGAAAGATTGTCGTAGTTTCTGCGCCAGGTAAACGGTTTTCTTCTGACATTAAGGTAACTGATTTGCTTATTGATTTGGCAAACGCCTCACTTGCTGGTGAAGACACTCTAGATTCGCTGCAAATGGTTGTGGACCGTTACAAAGAAATTGCAGAAGGACTTGGCTTAGATGAAGAAATTGCACAAGTAATTGAGCAAGATGTTATTAGACGCCTGAATAAAGATCAATCTGATGAAATTCTATACGTAGACAGTTTGAAAGCCGCTGGGGAAGACAATAATGCAAAAATGATTGCGGCTTACTTCCGGCATATCGGTGTCGAAGCAGAGTATGTAAACCCCCGTGACGGTGGATTACTTGTTAACCATCGTCCAGAACGTGTACGCGCTCTCCCAGAAGGGAATGAAAAGCTCTGTAAACTACGTGATAAAGAAGGTATCATTGTATTTCCAGGCTTCTTCGGCTACACAGAAGACGGAACATTGCGTACGTTTAACCGTGGTGGCTCAGATATTACAGGCGCCCTGCTAGCGGCAGCAACGAATGCAGAACTTTATGAAAACTTCACCGATGTAGATTCAGTTTTCTCAGCAAATCCAACAGTTATTGAAAATCCACGTGCGATCGATGCTATGACATACCGAGAAATGCGTGAGCTTGCATATGCAGGGTTTTCTGTGTTTCACGAGGAAGCTTTAGTGCCTGCATTTCGGCACAAGATTCCTGTTTGCATTAAGAACACCAACAATCCAAGTGCGCCCGGCACAATGATTGTTCGGGACCGTGACCATAGCCTTCAATCTGTTGTCGGAATCGCTGCTGATAAAGGGTTTTCTACACTCTTCGTTGCTAAGTACTTGATGAACCTAGAAATTGGTTTTGGACGTCACTTGCTACAAATCTTGGAAGAAGAAGAAATTCCATTTGAACATACACCGTCAGGTATTGATAACTTGTCTGTTATTATTCGCGATGAGCATTTAACACCCGAAATGGAAGCACGTATCGTTAAGCGCATAGGACAAGAGTTATGTCCTGATGATGTACATTTCCAACGTGGTTATTCCATGGTAGTACTGGTGGGCGAAGGCATGCGCCATGCAAGAGGATTGGCAGCACGCGCGGCATCTGCTATAGCTCGTACAGGTGCAAATATCGAAATGATCAACCAAGGTTCTTCAGAGGTCAGTTTAGTATTCGGTATTCAAGAAAAAGATGAAAACATTGTCCTTCGAGAGTTATATCAGGAGTTTTTTTCAGAAGTTCCTGTTCATTAATGTAAACGACACGCCTTATATAAGGGGTGTCGTTTCTTTCATTTTTTCAGCTATTTTCCTGATAATCAACTCAATATCCTCGTCATTTCCTATCAAATCATATTCTTCGATGTTCAGCCGAATGACTGGGCATGCAGTAAAAGAATCAATCCACTGTTCATAGCGACGATACATTTCTTCCCAATAACTTCTTGGTGTTTGCGTCTCCATATCCCTGCCACGCTCTTCAATACGTTCAAGAATGACAGGTAGTGGTCCTTCCAAGTAAATAAGCGCATTCGGATGTGGGAAATATGGTGTCATTACCATTGCTTCATATAGATGCATATATGTTTCAAAGTCGACCGCTTCCATAGTTCCTTCATCAGCGTGCATTTGAGCAAAGATCCCTACGTCTTCATAAATGGAACGATCTTGTACAAAACCGCCACCGCTTTCAAAGATATGCTTTTGCTCTTTAAAACGTTCTGCCAAAAAGAAGATTTGCAAATGAAAACTCCAACGCTCAAAGTCTTCGTAAAATCTCTCTAAATATGGATTTTCCGCTACGTTTTCCAAGGACTCTTGAAATCCGAGTCTTTTGGCAATCGCGTGTGCCATTGTTGACTTCCCTACTCCCACCATTCCCGCTACCGCAAATACACTATTTTTCGGTATATTAGGTAACTTCATTTAGCTTCCTACCTTTCTCTACTGCTTCATAAACTTTGCTTAGTATTGTATCCATGTCTTCTTTATTACGCACGTAGTCTACTACATCCCCATTTATATGGATAACTTGGACATCGGAAAACGTTGCTTCAAACTCTGGCAAATAGGTACGATAATCTTCCGAAAGCTGCAGTAAATAATCAGAATCCATATCTGCTTCATACGATCGACCACGCTTGTCTATTCGGTCGAGTAATGTTGGAATAGATGCCGACAATGAAATAACGACATTCGGCATAGGTAGATCTTTCGTCAAAATATGATAAATATCTTTATATTTTACAAAGTCTTTTGACTCTAATGTACGTTGCGCAAATAGCATATTTTTAAATACATGATAATCAGCCACCACGGGTAATCCTTGTGAAATATATTCTTTATTAATTTTCTTCAATTGTTCATATCGATTACACAGGAAAAACATTTCCGTTTGGAAACTCCATTTTTCTTTGTCTTGATAAAATTGATCGAGAAAAGGATTTTCTCCACTAATCTCTCTTAATTGATTATATGAAAAGGTCTCGGCAATCGCTGCCGTGAGTGTAGTCTTCCCTACACCAATCGGACCTTCTACCGCAATAAACGGGACAAACATTTACCATTCACCCTTTCAATTCGTTACCTTTCCATTTTATCATAGACGACCATATGCAATGTGACTTATATTAAGTCGTTTATTGTTTTCTTGTTGTCTGTTTCACGTGGAACATTTCACTAATTGATTTTGGTGTTACGCATGATAGACTGTTGATAAGGAGGGATGAATTGATGAAAGATGATGAATACTACATGAGACTGGCAATAGCAGAAGCAGAAAAAGCTGCCTCTCTAGCTGAAGTGCCAATTGGTGCGGTCATTGTACATAATGAACAAGTAATTGCTGCAGCATATAATCTTCGTGAAACCACACAAAATGCTGTCACTCACGCAGAACTATCCGCCATCCAAATAGCTTGTGAGAAGATAGGTAGTTGGCGTTTAGAAGACACTATACTATACGTCACACTCGAACCTTGCCCTATGTGTGCAGGAGCCATACTACAATCTCGTATTCCACGAGTCGTCTACGGAGCACGCGACCCAAAAGGTGGCTGCGTCCATACCTTCTACAATCTACTTAACGACTCCCGATTTAATCATGAATGCATCGTAACAGAGGGTGTCCTCGGTAAAGAGTGCGGACAACTTCTCACCACCTTCTTTCGATCCCTAAGAGAAAAAAGAAAAGCTGCAAAAAAAGAAGCCCAACGCCTAGAGTCAAACTCCTAAGTGTAGGGCTTCATTCTTTTGTATTTCACTAATAAGCTTTTGATTTTGAAAAAGCATACTTGTAGATTATGTGGAGCACAAGTCAATAGTGTGTTTCTACTTACTGAGGTGCTTCTATCTTTTCTTTCCCACCCATGTACGGTCGAAGCACATCTGGAATCACGACAGAGCCATCTTCCTGCTGATAATTCTCCAGAATTGCTGCTACTGTACGACCAACAGCCAAACCACTACCGTTCAATGTATGAACATATTCAGGCTTCGCACCCGGCTCACGACGGAAACGGATATGTGCTCGACGCGCCTGGAAATCCTCAAAGTTAGAACAAGAAGAAATTTCTCGATAGACATTTTGTGTAGGAATCCATACTTCCAAATCGTACTTCTTGGCAGCTGTGAAACCTAAATCTGCTGTGCACATCTTGAGAGCACGATACGGTAATTTCAACAACTGCAATACCTTTTCCGCATGGCCAGTCAATTTTTCCAACTCATCATATGAATCTTCCGGTTTCACAAAGCGAACCAACTCCACTTTATTGAACTGGTGCTGGCGAATTAATCCACGTGTATCACGACCTGCAGATCCTGCTTCAGAACGGAAATTTGTACTGTATGCTGTGAACGCAATCGGCAACTTAGACCCTTCCAAGATTTCATCGCGATAGAAATTGGTAACGGGAACTTCAGATGTCGGGATCAAGAAGTAGTCCTCTTCTTCAATCAAGAACGCATCTTCTTCAAACTTCGGCAGTTGTCCTGTTCCAGTCAAGCTTGTACGGTTTACTAAATATGGTGGCAGCATTTCCTCGTAGCCATGTTCTTCTTGATGAAGATCCAGCATGAAGTTGATCAGTGCACGTTCAAGTCGTGCACCGAGTCCGCGATAAAACACAAAACGACTACCTGTCACTTTTGCTGCTCGTTCAAAATCAAGTAGTTGAAGATCCGTTCCAATTTCCCAGTGTGGTTTAGGTTCGAAGTTAAACGTTGGTAACTCTCCCCACGTACGGACTTCTACATTGTCATCTTCACTATCCCCTACTGGCACACTATCATGTGGAATGTTCGGAATACGCATAAGCACATAATTCAATTCCTCTTCAACTGTAGCAAGCTCTTGATCATACGCTTTGATTTCCTCGCCGACCTTTTTCATCTTTGCGATGACTTCATCTGCATCTTCTTTATTGCGCTTCATTTGTGCTACTTGTTGTGATACTTCATTACGCTCAGCTTTTAGTACTTCTACTTTAGATAAGATTTCGCGACGTTTCTCATCAAGACCACCAAACTTTTCAAAGTCGGTTAAATCTTCTCCGCGTTTACTGAGCTTGGCTTTTACTTCTTCAAAATTTGCACGCAATAGTTTACTGTCTAGCACGCCATCCGCCTCCTTGTATTTACATCACTGATAATAAAAGACAATAAAAAAAGCCCTCCATCCCCTAAAATAGGGACGAGAACTACCCGCGTTGCCACCCAAATTGGCTGATTGCTCAGCCCACTTGTTTGAGATATCGGCTCAACTGACCGGCAAAACCTACTGATTCGGCTTTGCTACTCCAGGACGGATTCACAACGGTTTTTACTAGCTTTCACCATCCGCTAGCTCTCTAAAAAAAACACTGTCGCTACTGCTTCCTATCATCGTAATGATGTGAAATTAAATATACCATACTACAATTTCTGATTATTGACAAGAGACATGGTACATTTTCGCATGGGAAACACCGACAACCTAAAAATATAGTAGCTCTTTACAATCACTTTGGCACAGACGCAAAGCTACTTCATGTAATTTGTGGAAAGCTAATGCGGGACCACTGTAGCCATGAGATAACTCATGCAATTTGGAGTTAACCCATGGCTGGACGTAATCCTCCAGTTCCCGTGTGGTTCTAAGATTTAACTTGCTCTAACATCAATACCCTAATAAAGTGAAGAACCAATCCAATCAAAAGTTACGAACTGCGTATCGCCATTAATTCACTCTCTGCAAGCTTCGAAATTTCCAAACCTTTCATCGGCGTGCCAATTCCTTGTGATAGCTTGGCGATCAACTCGTAATCCTGGTAATTCGCAGTAGCCTCTACAATAGCACGTGCAAATGCTTCCGGATTATCTGATTTGAAAATACCTGAACCAACAAAGACTCCGTCCGCTCCAAGTTCCATCATTAATGCTGCGTCAGCAGGCGTTGCAACACCACCAGCAGAATAGTTCACAACCGGTAAGCGACCAGCTTCTTTAATAGCAAGTAGTATTTCATACGGAGCACCAAGATTACGGGCTTCTGTCATTAACTCGTCTTTGCTCATATGTACTACTTTACTGACTTGAGCATTAATCATTCGCAAGTGACGCACTGCTTCTACGATATTCCCTGTTCCTGGCTCTCCTTTTGTACGGAGCATTTTGGCCCCTTCACCTAAGCGACGCGCAGCTTCACCAAGGTTTCTCGCTCCACAAACAAATGGTACGCTGAAATCGCTTTTCAATAAGTGAAACTCGTCGTCCGCAGGTGTTAGTACTTCACTTTCATCTATGAAGTCCACCCCTAATGCTTCCAATACACGTGCTTCTGAAATATGACCAATACGTGCTTTTGCCATGACAGGAATGGATACTGCCTTTTGCACTTCTTCTACAATTCGTGGGTCTGCCATTCGTGCAACGCCACCTGCTGCACGAATATCAGAAGGTACTCGCTCCAGTGCCATTACCGCAATTGCCCCCGCTGCTTCCGCCACCTTTGCTTGCTCCGCATTGATTACATCCATAATAACGCCACCATAATTAAAATTCATTTTACTTCCTCCTTTTTGTTATTTTCAGTATAATTGAAATTGACCATATGAAAATAGCCAGTTACGTACTAAACAACATGGTCAGACTAGAGGGTTCATAATGGATATGATTTTTATCGAGCTTCAAAAAAATTCGGATACTCCGCTTTATCAACAAATATATAATCAAATTAAACAAGACATGATCGATGGCAAATTTCCCGTTGGCATGAAACTCCCCTCCAAACGTCAACTCGAGGAGTTTCTTGGCGTCAGCCAAACAACTATTGAAATGGCTTATGATCAGCTGATGGCGGAAGGTTTTATCGCAGCGGAACCACGAAAAGGTTATTTCGTACAAGCAATAGAGGAACTCGCCTATGTACAGCCTGTAAAATCAGAGACTCCATCTGAGGTTCCCGTAACCAAACCTGTGGATTATGACTTTTCACCAAGTTTCATTGATACAGAAAACTTTCCATTCATTATTTGGAGAAAATACGCGCGAGATATTATGGATACATCACATGCCCACTTATTGTTACTCGGAGATCCACACGGCGATATTGAGTTGCGTCAAGAAATTGCACGCTATTTGTACCATTCACGTGGAGTAGACTGTACACCTGAACAAATCATTGTTGGTTCAGGTACAGAGCAGCTTTTACCTTTAATTATTCGGATACTAGGAGAACAAGCTCGCTATGCAATTGAAGATCCAGGCTATCTGATGACGAAACACGTCTTTTCCGAAAACTACAGAATGACGATTCCTATCGCAGTTGATCATGAAGGACTTGACGTAAAGGCCTTACAACGCTCTGATGCTTCTATAGCCTACGTTACCCCTTCCCACCAGTTCCCAACCGGTACAGTACTGTCTGCAGCTCGTAGAATCGCTCTTTTGAACTGGGCTGCGTCAAATCCCGAGTTTTTCATAATTGAAGATGACTATGACAGTGAATTCCGTTATCGTGGACGTCCTATACCTTCCTTGCAAGGGATGGATAAAGGAGAAAATGTCATCTATTTAAGTACGTTTACCAAATCACTTATGCCATCTATGCGGATTGCCTACATGGTGTTACCACCAAGGCTATTGGATACGTACCGGCAGGCTTTCATTCCCTACTCTTCTTCTGTACCACGGATAGATCAACATATTTTGGCACGTTTCATGGCAGATGGACAATTCTCGCGCCACCTGAACCGCATGCGTAAAATCTATCGTCGAAAAATGCACACGTTGACGAATTTATTGAAATCGTATGAACCTAGCATTTCATTCTCGGGCGATGAAGCAGGTATGCATGTCTTGCTTCACATTCATACGACCAGAACTGAAAAGGAGCTAATCAGTGAAGCTCTTCAATCAGGAATAAAGGTTCGTGGTCTAGACACTTATAAGGTAATGCCTGATCAATCCCCCCCTTCATTCCTGATCGGCTTTGGTGGGCTAACTGAAAATGATATCAAACTGGCAATCCCGAAGTTGCTTGACGTGTGGAACATAAAAAAGACAGCGATACCTAAGTAGGTACGCTGTCTTTTGATAGTTAATTAAATAAGCCTTTTACGAAACCAGTAGAACTATTCCACGCACTAGAGAAGAAATTACCGATTGCTCCCACAGTTAACGAGAACCAACCAGCTTTCCTCACTTCTTCCATCGTGACTACTTCCGTATCAACTATTTTCCCATCAATAAAACCAAGATCTGATCCATCTTTTTTTACTAGCTTTACATGACCAACAACCGTACCTTTTTTAATCGGTGCTTGGACTTGTCCGTTTTTCACCAATTTTTCATCTAATATGAGTTCAGCTGTATAGTCTTGATCTTCACCATTACGAACTAACATACTAATAGGTTTCTTTGTAGCAATCGCTACTTTTTTTTCTTTCCCCTTAATAACATCTAGTGTTTTCTGCTTCTTGAACTGATGTCCTGCTTTAAGTAGCTCTATTTCACTAAACTCTTTGAAGCCATAGTCAAATAATTCACGAGTAGCATCAAAACGTGCTTCATACGATCCAACGCCTTTATCATCCACTGCATTCATTACGACAGCAATAACACGTCGTCCATCATGTACGGCAGTCCCAGTGAAACAATGTCCTGCAAATTCCGTAGTCCCTGTTTTCAAACCATCGATTCCTTCATATTCATACACTAGCCCAGGTAACATGAAGTTCCAGTTCACCATATCAATTGCATCATCCGTACCTTCACGGAATGTCTTTTTTGCAATTTTGGTCGTATCTAGTACTTCGGGATATTCCTTCAATAAATGATAGGCTAGTTTGGCAACAGAACGAGCTGGCATAACGTTTTCATCTTTCTCACCAAACGCACTTGGGTGCATACCTTGTAAATCACTATTGTTCAGCCCTGTAGAATTGACAAATTTATAATCTGTCAATCCAAGTTCTTCAGCTTTTTCATTCATTAAATTGACAAATTCCTCTTCTGATCCTGCAATTGACTCCGCAATCGCAATAGTCGCCGCATTTGCTGAATAAATGGCTACAGCTTCATAAAGCTCACGAATTGTATAGGATCCATCACGACGAAGTGGTACATTACTTAAACGACGATCTTGCGAAACTTTATACGTATACTCTGTTACCTTGTATTCCTGATCCCATGTAATCGTTCCATCCTCAAGAGCTTCAAACATCAAGTACTCCGTCATCATTTTCGTCATACTCGCAATACCGAGTGGCTTATCCGCGTTCTCTTGATATAATACCTTTCCACTATCTGCATCTATCAAAATAGCTCCGTTTACACGGATGTCCAGTGAAGATTCACTTTCCTCTGCTGCTACAGATCCTTGCATACCAAACGTCATCAACAACATCATTGGTACCATTAAAACTGCCAACCATCTTTGTGTTACTTTTTTCACTCATCTTACCTCCGTAGTCACAATATCAAAAATCAGTGTACCATATTCCCAGCAAGTCAGATATGCTTATGGCAAAAAAAACGCATATTCCCGTATGGAAATCACTACATTTTATTATTCGCCATATAAAAACAAAAAAGGACAGGAGAAAATTCCTCGCTGTCCCTTAGTATAGTAGATTAACGTACCGAATAGTTCGGTGCTTCTTTTGTAATTTGTACTTGGTGTGGATGACTTTCCAATAAACCAGCACCGGTCATACGAATAAATTGTGCATTTTCACGATGCGCTTCCAGATCCTTCGAACCGCAGTATCCCATACCTGCTCGAATACCTCCTATAAGCTGATGAATTGTATCAGACAAAGGCCCTTTATATGGCATACGACCTTCAATGCCTTCAGGTACCAGTTTCTTTTCATCTTCTTGGAAGTAACGATCTTTTGAACCTTTTTCCATTGCTGCAACAGAACCCATTCCACGGTATACTTTAAAACGACGTCCCTGGAAGATCTCAGACTCTCCTGGGCTCTCCGTAGTACCTGCAAGCAGGCTTCCAAGCATAACCGCATGTCCACCTGCAGCCAATGCTTTGACAATATCGCCAGAGTACTTAATTCCGCCATCAGCAATAATTGTCTTGCCATATTTACGCGCTACTGTTGCACATTCATAGATAGCAGTAATCTGTGGTACACCAACACCTGCAACTACACGTGTAGTACAAATAGAGCCAGGGCCAATACCAACCTTCACTACATCAGCGCCTGCTTCGTACAATGCTTCTGCTGCTTCTGCTGTGGCCACGTTTCCTGCAACAATCGCAAGGTCCGGATAATTTCTACGAATGTCTTTCACGGTGTCAATAACACCTTTAGAGTGTCCGTGTGCCGTATCAATGACTATTAGGTCAACTTCCGCCTGTACAAGCTTCTCAATGCGTGTAGAAGTGTCTACGGTGACTCCAACGGCTGCACCCACGAGTAAGCGCCCAGCCTTATCTTTTGCTGCATTAGGGAACTCAATAACTTTCTCGATATCTTTGATTGTAATTAACCCGTTAAGAATACCTTTATCGTCTACGATCGGGAGCTTTTCAATTTTATATTGCTGTAGCATTTTTTCAGCGTCTTCAAGTGTCGTTCCTACAGGAGCCGTCACCAAGTTTTCTTTCGTCATGACTTCATCAATGATAATGGAATAATCCTGAATGAATCTCAGGTCACGGTTCGTCAAAATACCAACCAGTTTCTTCTCTTCCATGTTGTTAACAATTGGAACACCTGAGATACGATATTTACCCATTAAATGCTCTGCATCAAATACTTGATGTTCCGGTGTAAGGAAGAACGGATTTTTAATAACTCCATTCTCAGAACGTTTAACCGTAACAACTTGCTCGGCTTGTTCTTCGATACTCATGTTTTTATGAATAACGCCGATTCCGCCCTGACGAGCCATAGATATCGCCATTTTGGATTCTGTTACTGTATCCATACCAGCACTGATAATGGGTATATTCAACTTAATGCTATCTGTTAAGTTCACAGACAGCGAAACAGCTTTTGGCAATACTTCAGATGCAGCTGGCACCAATAATACATCATCGAACGTCAGACCTTCACGAGAAAACTTTGATTCCCACATTAACTTTCTGCCTCCTAAAATTACTATTGTCTATTCAGATTATTAAAAGGTTATCAGCGTCAATGAGACGTGTCAAGACAGAAGTTTATAAACTGACTATTACATTTATTTGTTGAATATTTTATTTAGTGACTTTTGCATCTTTAAGGGATTTGTCTGTGGTGCAAAACGATCGACTACTTGTCCGTTTGAATCAATTAAGAACTTCGTGAAGTTCCATTTGATACCTTCCGTTAATACACCCTTTTGCTGTTCAGCAAGATACGTAAATAAAGGTTCTGCTTCATCACCTTTCACATCTACCTTGGCAAACATAGGGAATGTCACACCATAATTCATTTGGCAGAAATTCATCGTCTCATCAATATCATCAAATTCTTGGTTATTGAAGTTATCCGATGGGAAGCCTAATATAATCAGCCCTTGATCTTTATATTCTTCATACAGTTGTTGCAGTTCTTTAAATTGTTTTGTGAAGCCGCATTTACTGGCGGTATTGACAATGACCATTGGATTTCCTTCAAATTCTTTTAGAGACTTCTTTTCTCCGTCTGTAGTTTTCACAGTAAAGTCGTAAACTGTTGTCATGCAGTATCGCCTCTTTTCTTTTAGTATATTTTACCTGACTATTGAACGAATACCTAGTATCTTGTTTACTAATAAGATTTTTAGAGTATTAAGGAGAATAATGTAGAGGGTAGTTTTAGGAACGCTTGGCGTGAGTCTTTGAGCGGATAACCGTGGGGATTGAGCGCTTTAGCTGATTGATAGAGCGGATAAACAAGACAATAGAGCGCATGGGCAAACGAATAGAGCGAATAAGTAAGGCGATAGAGCGGTCAACCCATTTCATAGAGCGGTTATGCTGGACGATAGCGCGCTTTCTCTAATTCACTGAGTGAACGACCAATATCCACGAGATTACTCAACTTGGGATTCAGTTCATTTCCATAATAAAACACAAAAAAGCCACTCCCCAAAGGGAATGGCTTCGCATGCCTAGCAACGTCCTACTCTCACAGGGGGAAACCCCCAACTA
>NZ_PDYV01000029.1:0-24202 GCF_002743235.1 Sporosarcina sp. P25 | reverse complement strand
GCGAATCCAACGCAATATAGAGCGGTTAGCCAGCGGGATAGAGCGATCCAGCATGAACTATGAGCGCCTACACGAAACTATGAGCGGAAACGCGTTCGCACTGTTGCTCCACCTTAGAATGACGTGTGACGTGGTGGGGCTATGAGCGGTTGTAGGGTGACTTTGAGCGCTCAGGCCAAATGTATGAGCGAATCCAACGCAATATAGAGCGGTTAGCCAGCAGGATAGAGCGATCCGGCATGAACTATGAGCGCCTACACGAAACTATGAGCGGAAACGCGTTCGCGCTGTTGCTCCACCTTAGAATGACGTGTGACGTGGTGGGGGCTATGAGCGGTTGTAGGGCGACTTTGAGCGCTCAGGCCAAATGTATGAGCGAATCCAACGCAATATAGAGCGGTTAGCCAGCGGGATAGAGCGATCCAGCATGAACTATGAGCGCCTACACGAAACTATGAGCGGAAACGCGTTCGCACTGTTGCTCCACCTTAGAATGACGTGTGGCGTGGTGGGGCTATGAGCGGTTGTAAGGAGACTTTGAGCGCTCAGGTCAAATGTATGAGCGAATCCAACGCAATATAGAGCGGTTAGCCAGCGGGATAGAGCGATCCGGCATGAACTATGAGCGCCTACACGAAACTATGAGCGGAAACGCGTTCACACAGTTGCTCCACCTCAGACATCAAGAAAAACCAGCATCTTCTATTCGAAGAGCCGGCTTTTCCATATAGTTATCCACTTTTCCAAAAAGGTCTTACCCTTTCAATAATCCGCTTCCACAATGGCATACATATAGTGATCTTCCCATATACCATTAATAAATAGTAATTGACGCAACAACCCCTCACGCTGGTATTTCGCTTTTTCCAATACTTTGACCGAACCTACATTACGAGGAGATACATAGGCTTCTATCCTATGCAAATTCGCTTTTTCAAACGCAAATTGATTAATGAGTGAGACTGCTTCAGTCCCAATGCCTCTTCCTGCTTGTCGCTGATCAATGGAATACCCCACAAAACCACTGGAAAACGGCAACCGTTTAATACTATACAATGAAATTTGGCCAATAATCATACTAGTTTCCGAATCAAAAATTCCGAAATTGTACTCTCGTCGATCACGCATTTGATAAAGTGATTCTCGAATTTTATCCCGTTGCATTGCTACTGTGTAATACGTATTATCGTGTTTTGGTTCAAATTCTGTCCAGTATTCCTTATTGGCGATAAGTAGCTGGGTGAATTGATACGCATCATCTTCCGTGAGTATTCGTAGGTAGCACTGCTCCCCTTCGAGTAAAATCATTTGTCCTCATCCTTTTCGAAGCATTCTGTTCTTACCTTCTACTTTATCTAATCGGTGCGAATGAAATGGAGATTCAGTACAAGTTACCTGAATTCATTAATTCTTATTATAGTTTTTTTCCAGTTACAAGACAATAGAATGCCACATTTTCTCATTTGTAAAGGAATATTCATACTTTCCCACTCCATCGATCCGTAATCTCTGTATACTATTGTTCAGGAGGATTTTATCATGCTAAGAATTATTTTGATGGTACTTTCGCTACTCATCATGATTGGAACTCATATCGCTGCAAATTTAATCCCACTTAACGGACTGACTACTTGGGAAATTGCTAATCGGGTACCGGTTCTATTCATGCCTGCAGAGTACGTTTTTTCAATTTGGATTGTGTTAGATCTGCTACTTGTCAGTTGGCTATACTTGTTTTCCAAAACATCAGCTAGACTCTCTTCATCCGTTGCCAATTTACGTGCAATCTCGTTCTCGGTCAGCTGTTTTTTAAATATTGCATGGCTTTTATTATGGCATTATAGTTATTATTATTGGGCCATTGTGAGCGTAATTGCTTTATTAATTTGTTTACTCGTGTTGTATTTCAGTTATGCAAAAATAGAGGGAACGAATCGCGAACGACTTCCGATCTCAGCTTATATGGCATGGATCTTTATCGCTGTCATCGCGAATTCTACCTATGCTTTCAAATTCCACGATTGGACAGGATGGGGTTTGAGTGATCCACTATGGACAGTATTGTTCTTAACTCTGACTACAGCAATCGCTCTACATTTTATGTATCACTACCATGACTATATGTTTAATTTAATTATTATTTGGTCTTTCATCGGTATTGCAATAAAAAATGGGACCGAGGAATTATTTGTTTCTACAGCCGCTTTATTTCTTTCTGCAGTAATTGGTTTTATACTATTTATGGGTCAGCGTTTTTCAAAGTCCAAACAATTATAACACGGTGCCAATTAGGCAGCCGTGTTTTTTTCGTGATTATACCGTAAACTAGGGTATAGGTTAGAGTGTGGACTATCATGCTAGAGAGTGGAGGTTACGCTATGTCAAATTCAAAGTTATTGTCTTCTCTTAGTTATTTCAGTGTCTTTTTCGCTCCCCTTTTACTGCCAATCATCATTTATTTCGTTGCAGATGAATTCGAAGTTCGCCGTCATGCAAAAAAAGCACTCGTTTCACATATCGTCCCTATGGTATTACTAATAGCTGGTTTCATTATCATGTCCTTTTCGATCTTTTCCTTTAATACCGACAGCATCACAAATGCAAACAGCAATATGATGTTCTGGGGATTCATTCCTATGTTATTCATTATTTTATATAGTTTATTGTTTGTAATTGTCCTGATCTGGAATGTATATCAAGGCATAAAAGTCTTGAAATAAGGATGGAAAGAACAAGCTAATCATTAAAAAAACATCAATAAAGTATGATATAGTAGAATTGAATAAATTGTACGGAAGAAAGGACTTGTGAACATGATTGTAAAAAATGATGAAGAATTAGAGGGGTTAAGGGCAATAGGTAAAATTGTTGCAGAAATTCGTGAAACGTTGAAAGATGCTACAGTACCTGGCATCACGACGAAAGAACTTGATGATATGGCAGGTCGTCTGTTTGCTGAAAAAGGTGCGGTTTCTGCTCCTATCGATCAGTATGACTTCCCTGGCTATACATGTATCAGTGTCAACCATCATGTAGCGCACGGCATTCCAGGAAGTTACGAGATCCAAGATGGTGATCTCGTGAATATAGATGTCTCCGGATCAGCTGGCGGCTATTTTGCAGATACTGGGATTTCATTCGTGGTAGGTACACCTGATGAGCAAAAACAGAAGTTGTGCGACGTAGCAAAGTCAGCTTTGGACCGCGCTTTATTGAAAGTAAAAGCAGGTTCTAGTTTGAATCAGATTGGTAAAGCTGTTGAGCGTGAAGCGAAAGATAACGGCTTACATGTGATTAAAAATTTAACCGGTCACGGAATTGGTACGTCTCTTCACGAAGAGCCACAACATATTCTGAATTATTATGATCCTTGGGATAAAACGTTATTGAAGGATGGTATGGTGCTGGCAGTGGAGCCATTCGTTTCACAGGCGGCTGAGCAGGTGATTGAATTGGATGACGGGTGGACATTTGTTACGCCTGATAAGTCACTGGTTGCCCAAATTGAGCATACGATTGTCGTGACGAAGAATCAGCCTATAATTTTGACACAGCTTGATTGATAGGAGAAACGAGTGTGTGCGGGCATTTCCGTGCACACTCATTTTTTTGTACAAAGATTTTGAAAGACTGACATACTGGTTAAAAGAAAAAAACTGAAGAACAGCCTCCTAATACAAGGGCAGTCTTCAGTCTTTGCGTATCATCATGTGGAAGTTACGTTTTATTATTTCTTTTTCTTAACTTTCGGCTTTGATTTCTTTGGTGCCGCTTTTTTCATTTCTTCCACTGTCTTAGAGTTTCCTTCGATCAGTTGTCCGTTGTACCAGACTTTTTGAACGGTTTTGATGCCTTTGGAAACTTTACGGTAGTCGCGTTCTTCCGTGTAAGATAGAAGTGTCAGGACTTCACCGTCTGCTCCTGCACGGCCTGTTCTTCCCGATCTGTGCACGTATTTGCTCAGCTGTGTGTGGTAATCGACATGGATGACGTGTGTCAGTCCTTCGATATCCAGGCCTCGCGCTGCTAAGTCTGTTGCAATCAGTATACGAATAGTACCTTTTCTGAAGTCTTCTAATGTCTTCTGGCGATCGAGTTTTTTCATATCCGAGTAGAGGACTGCAATTGGTGCATCGGTGTAAAGTAGTTTTAGTTCTTTCATACGCAATTGATCTACGTTATTCATGAATGTTAGTGCGCGCACCCCTGATATTGCAGAGATCCCTCGAAGTACGTCGGTCTTTTTGCGTTCATCCACTTTTACGTAGGAATGAATAACTTCACCACTATTTGGAATCTCATCCGCATTGACTTGTAGGCGGATTGGATCTTTCATCAGTTGCTTGGCAACCAGCTCGATTTCATCTGTAATTGTAGCAGACACAACTGCCACCTGACGTTCAGGATTTGCTGCTTCAATTAAGCTTTTCACTAGTACGCGATATTCACGCGACAGAAGCTGATCCCCTTCATCAATGACCAAGTATTGAATATCATACATTTTCAGCTTTCTTTCTCTTACTAATTCATTTAACCTTCCCGGTGTACCGACTACGATTGTTGGTTTTTTCTTTAGCTTTTCGATTTGACGTTGCATATTTGCACCGCCAATCAGCTGAGTTACTGTAACTGGAGTACCTTCAACCAACTCACGTATCACATTGACTATCTGCATAGATAGCTCTTGTGATGGCGTAATAATTAACGCTTGTGTCTTCGGTAGATTTCCGTCGACCATTTGAATCACAGGTAACGCATAGGCTAGTGTTTTCCCTGTCCCTGTTGGTGATTCAGCTACTATGTCTTTACCAGACAACATCTCGGGTATCATTTGAGACTGAATCGGCATAGGTTGTTTAAATTTCCATTTTGTGCGCAAAGATTCATTCAGCTCGTCTAAAAAATTCATTCGGTTCACTCTTTTCTGTAGTTGAGGACTTCAACCGGTTATTTTTTTTGAAGCTTCTTTTTCAACTTCTGAATTTTAGGCACTACTTTTACAAACATGTTATAAATGAACGGTTTGTATACTTTATCGATTTCACCGATAAATTCTGTTACGCCGTCTACCTGACAAAAACTGTTCTTAAAGTTATATAATCCATCTTGCTCACTATCGAGTACGAATACCCCACCAAGATCATACTGTTCCGCTCCGATTTCCAATCCCCACTTCATCATTTCATAGTTCATTAGATAACTAGGATTTAGATTGCGCTTCGTGTTGGAACTGCCAGCGTATAAATAATACAATTTCCCGTTATAGTTAATTGTTAC
The DNA here is from genome assembly GCF_002743235.1 of Sporosarcina sp. P25. Taxonomy (NCBI): domain Bacteria; kingdom Bacillati; phylum Bacillota; class Bacilli; order Caryophanales; family Caryophanaceae; genus Sporosarcina; species Sporosarcina sp. P25. The sequence continues at coordinate 18,925 of NZ_PDYV01000029.1, read as the reverse complement.
AGCACCAGCTAAATAATCGTCTTCATGCTTTGCTATATAGATGCGTAAATCATCGAATGCTTCTCGCATTTTGACGAAATAATCATAGGAACGAATAGAGATTTGATTACGAACAGACATTTCTTCATGGATTTCAAAGAATTTCTTTAAATATTCATCACTGCGAGAATAAGAAATCTCCACACCTTTACGTGCAGAGCTTCGGATTTTACTTCGTGTTCTGCTACGGAACTTAAGCATTAACGAATCTTCATCTTCGTCGGTCAATTTAACAATCATATTGTAACGAGGCTGTATTAAATCTTCTTTACCCGCGCCTTCGTTGCGTACTATGTAACCTGCATCACGGTAAAGCTTGTCCAATTCATCTGTATACAGCTGTTCTGGATCCATTTTTAATGCAAAGGCTTTATGTTTTTTTACAAGCACCTCTGCCTCTTGAATTAATTCTTCAACTAATTTCTGATTATGTAAATCACAAATAGGTCCACGTGGTGCATATAGTAATGAAAAACCGCCTGGTACCTTCCGTATCAATAAGGACATAGCGGCTACAATTTCTCCATCTCGTTCTACGTATACTTGCTCATTACCCCAATCATCTTTAACATTTGCCCAGTTGGGATCTTGTGTAATTGAACGAAAGGGAGAATTTCTCACAAACGTTTCATATCTTTTAACATCTTCTGCATTGCTTTTATCTAAAATCGGCACTGCTCGAACACTCCTTACATTACTATAGCTCCGTACAATTTCCGTTTTGATCTTTTGAAAATCTTAAAGAACCGCACAGCCACAGCTCTATTAAGTGTAGCCTACTGTATTTTTCAAGTCAAGAATCGAAGAGTAGTTACCTGTCATTTAACAATGAAGTTTGAAAAACAAGTAGGAAATCACTATTAAATGAGACAAGCTATTCCGTTATTAATTATAATAGCCTATACTAGTAAAAAGGTATAAAGGTTTCATATAGCAAAATGCAAAAGGGGGCATTACATAGTGAAAGGTTCAGTACGCAACAAGTTAATAGCGCTCGCAGCACTTGTTATTTTAATTCCATTATTAGCTGTGGGGATCGTCAATTACTTTGTAGCAAAGCAAGAACTTGAGAAAGTTGGGGAAATGGGATTACAGAACGGGACTTATGCTGTTCTGGACTTAATCGATGAACTGAATGTACAAGTAGAGAACGGTACAATAAGTTTGGAGAAAGCACAAGAACGAGCTAAAGACAAAATTATGGGACCTATGGCCACTGATGGCACTAGACCTTTAAACAATCCAGCGAAATACGGGGAGAACTTCTACTTTTATGTTGTGGATGAGGAAGGTACTTTACTTGTACATCCACAGAAAGAAGGAGAAAGTCTCTATGAAACGAAAACAAAAGATGGCCGTTACTTCATTCGTGAAGTAATCTCAGAAGCTAAAAGCGGAGGTGGTTATGTACAGTATGACTGGCCGCTGCCAAGTAACTTGAATGTTGAAGCACCCAAAGTCACATACAGCCTACAAGATCCTAATTGGGGATGGATTATAGTGGGAGGGACTTATCTAGTAGATTTTAATGCTGGAGCAAAAAATGTTTTATGGTACACCTTAATTTCAATCATTATTTCTATCATCGTGGGTGTTACACTATTCTCGATCTTCTCTGGGCGTCTAACATCATATATTAAGAATATCCGTCACATTACAGCTGAAATTGCGCAAGGGAAACTATCAGGCGAAGATATTCCAATCCGTTCACGTGATGAGCTCGGCCATTTAGCTGAAAACGTGAATACAATGAAAAATAATCTGAATGAAATGGTCGGTCACACAAGACTTTCTTCAGACCGTATGAGAACATCTTCCGAAACACTTAGCGCAATCACGGAAGAAACAACAGCATCGGCTGACGAAATCCATAGCGCTATTGCTGAAGTATCTTCAGGTGCAGTATTGCAATCCGAAGAAGCAGATATCGCGATTACAAAAGTTAGTCAATTATCTACATTGATTTCTAAAGCATCCGAGCAATATGAAAACGTAGTGACAGAAATGCGCAGTATGAACGATCTACAAAGTTCAGGTATGCAAAAAGCGGAGACTTTAGAGGAAAACTCTCAAAACTTCAACATTGTCATCAACGACTTGCAAGGGAACTTCTCACAACTTGTATCTAGAATGAATGAAATACAAACCATCGTCCAAACGATTTCATCCATCTCTGAGCAAACGAACTTACTGGCATTAAACGCTAGTATCGAAGCCGCTCGCGCAGGAGAACATGGAAAAGGATTCGCTGTAGTAGCCAATGAAGTCCGCCATTTATCGGAAGACACGAATGAGGCAACTACGAAAGTTCGCGATCTCCTTGTGCATATTCGAAAAGATACGACAACTGCCGAAAATCAAATGAAACACACATTAGATTTGACGAGTAATCAAGAAGGCACGATTATAGAAACTAAAAATGCTTTCGAACAACTATCCGATTCCATTCTCAACATCACATCACTGTTGAAGACTATGGAAAATGATATGAACAGTATGGATGAAAATCGACAACATGTTGTTCAGGCAATAGATCAAATTGCAGCTGTCGCAACTGAATCGGCTGCCGCTACCGAACAAGTCAATGCATCCATCGATGAACAAAAAGCTGCAATCAGCACGATTATGCACGCTTCCCTTGACCTTCATACGGAAGCAGAGAATATGCACGATCTAGTTGACCGATTTAGCTAATTATTTAAGTAAAGTAAGATATAACGCGGCTGGGATAGAAGTAGAAAATCTATCGTAATTAACTAAAAGGACAAAATTAAAACCGTGTGAATCCAAGATGCTTTTAACTTGGATTTACACAGTTTTTTCATTTTATTGAGTTTTGTCTCAGCCTCGCTTTATTCTTCGACAGCATTTTTATACTTCTTGTAATAGTTGATTTGACGCATCAGTAAATACATTTTTCGCTTCATATGTTTATCTTTATTGTAAAATAAAGGATTACCATACTTTCCTGCTTTGATAAGCGATCGAATCTCTTTTTCCATAGGCGGATTATCGACAAACTTTTTCAATACTGCTTTCGGTACGACAGTGAATAAGAAATGGTCATCTAAATAGGTTAATGGCTTTTCCTTCTCGTATACCAAGTCATCGACCAAATACTTCGCCATATTCTCACCGCATTGCGTAATGTAATAACTCGAACGTCCTTGACGGATATTCACTTCAAACGCTTTGAATTTGCCATCGCGTTCATCGTATTTCAAATCGAAGTTCCCGTAACCGACATAGCCAATTGCTTCAAGGAAGTTAGCTAACTTCGTCATAATTTCTTCATCATACCGCGTAATCAATGCCGTATAATTTCCGATAGCCGTCATCGCACGTTCTTGTAATACCACCTGAGCCAATGTGATTAGCTGCGCTTTACCATGCTGATCAGCGTAATATACAGCATCCCACATATACGTATCATCCCCAGGAATGAAATCTTGGATGATCAGATCTTCTGTGTATCCACTGGCCTTAACCATTTGGATAATGCGATTGATTTCCTCATATGTATCAACTTTATAGATTTTCTGCAACCCGTCAAACGGATGACGATAATATTGAACACCATCGCTCGGCTTGATGATGACCGGGAACAGTACTTCTTCTGTAAATGGTTCATCGGATAAACATGAATGGAAGTACGTAGAGGGTGTATCTATTCCATGCTCTGCACATAATTTATAGAAGTTTTTCTTAATATACACGGCATTCATGATTTCTTCATCTATATAATTGAATAAGAAATCTTCTTGCAAAGCTTCTCGTTGCTCAATAATCAATCGGACATATAAATCGTCTGTTCCGACAAGCACTAATTTTTGATCAGCCGTACGATATTTCTTCGCAATATCCCGTAAAAACTGAACAAATACTTTTGGATCGTGTAGACCGTGATTCAGTTCCTGGATATCTGTAATCGTACTATAGCTTGTAAATGGTAATGGTTCCCTACCAACAATTACAGGTTTGATGCCATATTCTTCATGAAATGAAATTGCCATATTATAGGCATTAATATTAGTTCCGACAATAATCGGGATAAAAGAATGCTTACTCATATATTCCTCCAACAGACGTTTTTCCATTTAGTGTAGTTGCACTGAATTCGTAAGTCAAGAAAGGACCGTTCTTCACTAACCATATGTTTTATAAACTTGATCATGAGTAGCATATAATTCCCAAGGATAAACTCGCGGTGCTTCTGAAGTAAACTGCATCATTTCCTTTGTTGTCGGATGTTCAAATTCCAACTTGTGCGCCCATAATGCAATCTGTTCGCCACGCTTATTCATTGCACTACCATATTTCTGATCACCATAAAGCGGGAAGCCTTCTGTTGCCATTTGTACCCGAATTTGGTGTGAACGTCCTGTATGTAGACGTACACTTACTAAACTTTGATCTATTTTGCTATCAAGTACTTGATAATCCAAACTGGCCACTTTCCCTTCCGGATGATTCGGTCTCACACTATACACTTGATTTTTCTGACGATTCTTGTATAAGTAATGCTGAAGAGTAGATTGTCTTTTCTGAGGCACACCACGGAGAATCGCTAAATATCTCCGATCAATGATGCCGCGACGAAGCTGATTGGACAGACGAGATGCCGCTTTGGAAGTTTTAGCAAATACCATCACACCGCCAACAGGACGATCAAGACGATGTACTAAGCCAAGATATACCTTCCCCGGTTTTTGATAACGTCTTTTAATATCCTGCTTTAATATAGTCAATACGTCCAAATCTCCACTCTCATCTTTTTGCACCGGGACATTGACGGGCTTTTCCACGACTAAGAGATGGTTATCTTCATATAGTACAGGTATCTTCATTTAATGGATGCCTCTTTTTTAATACAATCCAATAATGCCTGACAACCTTCGAGCACTAAGTCGTATGTTTCTTGGAAATCACCAGTGAAGTACGGATCTGGAACGTCTTTTTGGTGACTAGTCAAATCCAAAAAACGAAACACACGCTGGTGGTCACGATCACCAAAAATGTTATGTATATTTCGGATGTTTTCCGCGTCCATTCCAATAATATAATCAAATTCCGCTGCATCTTTCATATTCAACTGACGTCCAGCCATCCCCTCTGCCGAAATTTGAAATTCTGCCAGTTTGGATATCGTTCCTTCATGAGGGGCTTTCCCCACATGCCAATTGCTTGTTCCTGCCGAGTCTACTTCGATGTGATTCTCCAAATGTTCAGTATGAATCATCTTACGAAATACTCCTTCAGCCATAGGTGAGCGACAAATATTCCCGAGACAAACGAATAATACACGTATCATACGACTCTCTCCCTTTACTAGTATATTTCTATTCTAGTATACAGCATTCGATAATTTTCTTCATTTTATGTATAATAATCAGCGATAATTCCAAGCATTACGAAATACATGTCTTACACAAGGGAATTAAGTCGTAATTAATATTTATTATAACTTTGTGATATAATAGGACTTAAATATCATCACAAAGGGAATGATGTAGGAAAAAGGAGGTCTACCCTATGCAAATTATGTTTGAAGAAACGTGGGAAGCTACTTTATCAGACCAACAAAAACAGGCTTTTATTTATCAATATGAAACCAAAAGATCTGTACATGAAGAATTTACAGCTACACCTATACTGTTAAAACGAAAACGCAATGGAGGATTAGTCGCTACTGTATTTTTGCAAAATAATCGTGACGAATTATTATCTATTCGTGAAGCTACAGTATATGTAGTAAATGAACGAGGAGAAACAGCAGCTGAAGAGACTTTTTCATTGTCCCTAGATATTCCATCTTTTACGGCAACACCTTGGTCTTTCGTCTTTTTACCAACTTGTGTCGATTCCACTGAAGAACCTACTGACGGATGGAAGGTCTTCATAAAGTAACACATAAAAAAGCAGCCGCTCCATTATGGAACAGCTGTTTTTTCACGTTAACTCAACATTATGATGAACCTGTTGTACATCTTCTAAATCATCTAGTGCATCAATCATTTTTTCAAACTGTTCCTGCGCTTCTGCATCTAATGAAATTTCATTCTGAGCTATCATGGATAACTCTGCTACAGTAAAGTCCGTAACACCAGCTTGATTAAACGCTTCCTGTACTTCATGGAAATGGGAAGGATCAGCGTATACAACTACTTGCCCATCTTCCTCCTCGATATCGTTGACATCAACGTCGGCTTCCATCAATAATTCTAATACTTCATCTTCTGTTTTGCCTTCAACACCAATAATAGCAGCTGGATCAAACATATAAGCTACAGAACCACTCACGCCCATGTTGCCTCCATTTTTACCAAATGCCGCACGTACTTCTGACGCTGTCCGATTGACGTTATTTGTTAATGCATCCACGATAACCATTGAGCCGTTCGGTCCGAACCCTTCATAACGAAGTTCGTCAAAGTTTTCCTCGCCGCCACCTTTTGCCTTTTCGATTGCACGGTCGATGATCGCTTTCGGTATGCTGTATGTTTTTGCACGTTCGAGTACGAATTTCAATGCTTGATTTGATTCGGGATTTGGATCTCCTGATTTTGCTGCTACATATATTTCACGGCCAAACTTTGCATAGATTCTACTCGTGTTCGCATCTTTAGACGCTTTCTTTTCTTTAATATTATTCCATTTACGGCCCATTGAGTGCACACTCTTTCCTTTAGTTATAATGATTTACTACTATTTAGTATACCAATTGCTTTTTGACATGAAAAGTAAAAAGATAAATAGACGTAGGTAGGAACCTCTACACTTCTAAGAGTTGTCGTGTACTAAAAATTAGTGAGTGTCTGCGCTACTGAGTAGTAATAATATAGATTGTACTAGCAAAACAAGATTTTTTATACGTTACACAACTAAGAAATCCATTTGACAGAACCACTACGCGGCTGCCCGTCTTACTCACTTTTGGTTGGGGACGTCGCTCGACTGATTGTTAGGTATTGAAATTAGCGAGGGTATGCTTTCTGGACCCGCGCAGGCACGTGGGGGATTGCCTCCAGCCCTGAGCCAGCTGGCGATGGGGCTGCCAGTTGTCTCAGGGCCACGGCCTACCCCGCAGTTGTGCCTGCGCTACTTTGGGGAAATGAATTAGTTTGTGTTTCTAGCAAAGAGAAAACCAGTGACATGGTGATAGCTATCATGTATTTCTTGCTCACTTTTTGTTGGGGACGTCGCTCGACTGGTTGTTGGATACTGAAATTAGTGAGTGTATGCTTTCTCTACCCGCGCAGGCACGTGGGGGATTGCCTACAGCCCTGAGCCAGCTGGCGATGGGGCTGCCAGTTGTCTCAGGGCCACGGCCTACCCCGCAGTTGTGCCTGCGCTACTTTGGGGAAATGAATTAGTTTGTGTTTCTAGCGAAGAGAAAAACAGTGACATGGTGATAGCTATTATGCATTTCTTGCTTACTTTTGGTTGGGGACGTCGCTCGACTTATTTTTGGATTCTGAAGTTAGCAAGTGTTCACTTTCTCGACCCGCTCAGGCACGTGGGGGATTGCCTACAGCCCTGAGCCAGCTGGCGATAGGGCTGCCAGTTGTCTCAGGGCCACGGCCTACCCCGCAGTTGTGCCTGTGCTACTTAGTGGTAATGATGTAAGTTGTGGTTCTAACAGAAATAAAAACAGAGACAGGCGAACTTTCTGTCAGTGGCTCCTTGCGAAAGCCATCCACCAGCGCCGGAGTGAGGACCATGACCGCCCCAGTCTCATTGCCAGCAAAACCACGAACCCCTAAACAAACACCCAACAGAAAAAGCAAGTGCAAAAACCACAACCCACCACCGCTTATTACGCACCCCTAACAGAAACGCAATCCAACAAGCACTAATTCCATTAAAAATTCAACTACTCACACTGCCTTGCATCATTTCCAACACGTAAACCATCCTATAGCACTATAATAAGGATCAATATACTCTTTCTTCGCACTACCATGAAAACAAGAAACTTTCTACAAATCCCGGAAATAAAATAAATTTTCAAAAATACTACCCATGTTCGGTGAGTACTTACCATGCTTTAGAGCCTCTTCCAAATAAGAATTCGCCATTATTTAAATAAATAAAAATTCCAATCCCTACTATTCTAATTTGTATTGACTATTTTTAATTGTCTGTTAAACTGTTAATAATATAACAGTTAGCGGGGTGATGGAATGGTCACATTTGAATCGTGGAAAGATGCACCGGTCTTACCAGAGTTTCCGACAGACTCCGAGACCAAAGGAGCTTCTGAAGTATTGCAATGGGCTTATGATCACTATGGAGAAAAGTTAGTCTATGCTTGTAGCTTCGGTATCGAAGGTATTGTATTAATTGAACTGATTTCACGGGTGAAGCCCAATGCCAAGATTGTTTTCTTAGACACTAATTATCATTTTAAAGAAACGTATGACACGATAGAAAAAGTGAAAAAGCGCTATCCTCAACTTCAAATTCATTTGCAACAACCTGGATTGACTATTGAAGAACAAACAAATCAATACGGTTTAGATCTCTGGAAAACCAACCCAAACCAATGCTGTGATTTGCGGAAGATTAAACCATTGGAAGAAGCTATTGACCCTTCCACCGCATGGATATCAGGATTACGTAGAGAACAATCTGAAATGAGAAAATCTACGGATTATCTAAATGTAGATAACCGTTTTGAGAAGATTAAAGTGTGTCCGCTTATTCATTGGACATGGAAAGATGTGTGGCGTTTCGCCCACACACATGAACTGGACTATAATATACTCCATGATCAAGGTTATCCGAGTATTGGTTGTGCAAACTGTACAAAACCCGCTTTTACTGAAGAAGACATGCGTTCCGGACGTTGGACTGGTAGTGGAAAAACAGAATGCGGCTTGCACACGTAATTTTTTTTGATTTTAAAGCCTAGTATTTCTATATGACTTATTAAAATGTAAAGGTTAGGTGCTTAAAAATGACAACAATACAACCACACGGCGGTAAGTTAGTTAATTTATATGATCCCACTCTCTCCATTAAAGGATTGCACAAAACAGTCTCTATTGATGCAACATCAGTGAGTGATTTGGAATTAATCGCAACGGGTGCCTATAGCCCGTTAACTGGATTTTTAACTTCTAAAGATTATCATGCAGTCGTCAATGATATTCGTCTCGCGGACGGTACGATATGGAGTTTGCCTATTACGCTACCCGTAAAAGACAGTTCGGCTTACTCCGTTGGCGATACAGTATTACTCGACTATCAAGGTGATATATTCGGCACACTTGAAATAACGGATATCTTCGAACCTGATCAACAAATTGAAGCAGAAAAAGTGTATAAAACAACTGACCGTGCACATCCAGGTGTAGCGAAGTTACTTGATCGCGGCCATATCTATCTAGGTGGACCGATTAAACTGATCAGACGAATAGAACAGAAAGATTTTGCTGAATTTTATTTCGATCCTTCTGAAACTCGTCAAGCATTTGAAAGTAATGGCTGGAAGACGATTGTCGGATTCCAAACGCGTAATCCTGTGCACCGTGCACATGAGTATATTCAAAAAACTGCACTCGAAATCGTGGACGCACTTTTGCTCAATCCGCTAGTTGGTGAAACAAAGTCTGACGATATCCCAGCTGATGTACGGATGGAGAGTTATCAAGTTCTACTGAGTGATTACTACCCTGAAGATCGCGTGAAGTTGGCTGTTTTCCCTGCTGCAATGCGTTATGCAGGACCACGCGAGGCAATATTCCATGCGCTTGTGCGTAAAAATTATGGTTGCACACACTTTATCGTCGGTCGTGACCATGCAGGTGTTGGAGATTATTATGGCACATACGAAGCACAAGAAATCTTCTCGAACTTTACAGCGGAGGAAATCGGCATCACATTACTGTTCTTTGAGCATAGTTTCTTCTGTAAAACTTGCGGCAATATGGCAACACCTAAAACTTGCCCGCACCCCAGTGAGGACCATGTCATCCTTTCGGGAACTAAGGTGCGTGAGATGTTGAAAAACGGCATCTTGCCTCCACCGGAATTCAGTCGCAAAGAAGTGGTCGATGTACTCATTAATGGATTACAAGAAAAAGAACTGGCGAAGTGAGGGATGACGATATGGCAAAGAACATTGTATGGCATGACCAATTAATTTCAAAAGAACAACAACGATCAAAAAATAAACATCATAGTGCAGTACTCTACTTCACTGGTCTATCCGGTTCGGGTAAATCCACCATTGCCAATGCAGCCGCACGCCGGTTGCATGATCTTGGTGCTAACACTTATGTACTTGATGGTGATAATGTTCGTCATGGCTTAAATAAGGACCTTGGCTTCTCTGATGAAGCACGTAAAGAAAACATTCGTCGCATTGGTGAAGTCTCAAAATTATTCATTGACAGTGGTCAGCTCGTGTTTACCGCATTCATCTCCCCTTTCCAAGAGGATCGTGATAGCGTCAGACTCTTAGTGGAAGAAGATGAATTTGTTGAAGTGTATATCAGTTGTCCTCTTGAAGCTTGTGAACAACGTGATCCAAAGGGTTTATATGAAAAAGCACGTGCCGGTGTCATTCCTGAATTTACTGGGATTTCATCACCTTATGAAGCACCAGTAAAACCTGAACTTACATTAGAAACTGATCGATATACGATTGATGAGTGTGTCGAACAATTGATCGGTTACTTACGCGATAAAAAATGGATTAATTAAGGAGTGATTGGAATGGGCAAAGTTTGGCTAGTCGGAGCAGGTCCTGGAGATCCTGATTTATTGACCGTCAAAGCAGTGAAAGCTATACAGCAAGCGGATGTAGTTCTTTATGACAGACTGATCAATCAAGAAATCTTAACTCATGTAAAGTCCGATGCAGAATTGATTTTTGTAGGAAAACTTCCTAAGCATCATTTCGTTCAGCAGGATATGATCAATTTCTTATTGGTTAAACATGCGAAACAAGGTAAACAAGTCGTACGTCTGAAAGGCGGCGATCCATTTATATTCGGTCGCGGCGGTGAAGAAGCAGCGTTTGTGGTGAAGCATCACATCCCATTCGAAGTGATTCCGGGCATTACGTCCGGAATTGCAGCTCCAGCCTATGCAGGAATCCCTGTTACCCATCGTGATTACAGCGCTTCCTTTGCAATCGTCACGGGCCATCGTAAAGAAGGTGCCGAAGAGACTGAAAAATGGCAAGCTCTCGCAAAAGGGATTGATACTCTAGCGATTTATATGGGTGTCAGCAATCTACCTTATATCCAAAAACAATTGATTGAGCACGGTAAAGATCCGGACACACCTGTTGCCTTCATTCATTGGGGAACGACAGAGACACAGCGCACAGTTACTGCGACGCTTTCCACTATGACGGAAACGGCACGTCTGGAAGAAGTCAAAAATCCGAGTATGATCATTATCGGTGAAGTCGTTCGCTTGCGTGATGAATTACAATGGTTTGAAGAATCCAGTAAAGAACGTCGTTTACACAAGGCGATGGTATGAGAGCTATCTTATATATTTGCCACGGCAGCCGCGTAAAGAAAGGGCAGCAGGCTGCTTTGGCATTCATTGAGAAGACAATGGAAACCGAAGCGGCCCCTATCCAGGAAGCGTGTTTTCTGGAACTCGCTGAACCGTCGATTGCTGAAGGCGTTGCGCGCTGTATCGCACGAGGCGCAACAGAAATTATTGCTATCCCCTTTCTGTTATTACGCGCAGGTCATGCCAACCTGGATATTCCTACTGAGCTTCAGGAAGTTATGATGGATTACCCTGATACTCCTGTTTACTACGGTGATCCAATTGGTGTGGATGAAAGAATGATCAATGTACTAATCGAACGATTGCATGAAACGACAGAAGTAATTCCTGAGGATGCATGCATTTTATTGATTGGAAGAGGCAGTAGTGATCCCGCTACGCAAGATGATTTTGCAGAAATCAAAAGAATCTTCCAAGAAAAAACTAAACTCCACAATGTCAGTGTCGGTTATCTAGCAGCTTGCGAGCCTTTTTATGAAGATGAACTCGAACGATTACTAGAACATCAGCCAAAGAATTTGTATGTTTTACCGTATTTATTGTTCACGGGTATCTTGATGAAATCAATTGAACGAACACTAAAGAAAACTAAAACAACAACCGCTATTCATCTATGCCCCGAATTAGGCTATGACCCCGTGATTCATGCGATTCTGAATGAAAGGGCCGATGAAGCAACAGAAAGGAAACGTGGTCTCTATGTTCCCCATCATGCTTGAAAACATGGATGAATCAAATATTTTCCTAGTCGGTGGCGGGCACGTCGCATATCACAAAGTACTCAACCTCCATCGTTTCGGTATCCATCCTACCATTATCAGCCCTGAATTCCACCCGTCTTTTGAAGAACTAGAACAACGAGGGACGGTTACACTCATCACGAAAAAAGCACAATGGGAAGACGTTGCAAATGCTTTTCTCACCTTGCTTGTAACGGATGACGAAGCAGTAAATGATTGTCTTGCCAAACAATTAAAAGATGCGGGTAAACTGGTCGTTCACGCTTCCAATCCTTCTTTAGGTACTGCACAGATTCCCGCTGTTATGACACGCGGTAAACTGATCATCAGTGTATCGACAAGTGGCGCAAGTCCTTCATTGGCCAAAAATGTTCGTGACGAAATTGCAGAAACCTATGATGAACGATATGAGGACTACCTGGATTTCCTTGCTGATGTACGACACTATGTGAAGCTTTACATCGCGGATCGCGCAGAGCGTAGGACATGGCTGAAAGAAGCTATCGAGCCTATTTATCTCCATAATGCAGAAGAGCGGCAGACTCTTATGAACGAACTACAGCAAACCTTTCCATCAAAACAGCTCATCAGTTAAAAAAGAAAATAGAATTAAAAGAGATCCTTAATTCACTTACGAATTAAGGATCTCTTTATGTAGTTTTTAATCGATTATTTATTCATGAATGATTTGATTTCTTCTTCAGACATGGAAGAATCACATTTAATGTTTACTGTGTCTCCATTTGTGTAGATGAAGCCAGGCACTGTTGGAATGTCGTACTCATTACGGAAAGCAGAAACACCTTTCATGTCAGCATTTTCAATACTGTTAACGTAATAGATATGGGCATCCGTTTCTTTAGCCACTTTGTTTAATTTTTCAACGAATAGTTGGCAGAAAGGACATACGGATTTACCGACATAGATTACAGCCTCGCCGTCCCCTTTTACTAGTTCGTCTGCTCTTGCCGAATCAATTTTATCAAAACCCGCTACATTTTCTTCATAACCCATTTATGATCAATCTCCTTTCATTGTTAGTATTAGTATACCGCATTGTGTAAAGACTCAAACAAATCTGCTTATCGGTTCACCTCCATATACTTTTCAAAGACCTCCATCATACTATCTATTCAAACGGATAGGCGTGGATGATATTCCCCATCCGTCCTGTCGTCGTGATAGCCTGTGATAGGGAATTCACTATTGCTTCTTCTGCCACTTCAGCTGCACTGAGAAAAAGGTCATCCATCTCTAACTTTTTAGATTCACGCGAGTCCATGTTATTCATCCCAAGTTAAAATTCTAAATAAGTAAAGACTTAGTTTCAGACTAGTTTTCTCTATTTTAATCAAAATAAAAAAGGCAGCAAAGTTCTACTGCCTTTTCAATCTTGATTAATGACCTAAATAGGCTTTCTTAATCGTATCATCTTGCAATAATTCTTTAGCAGTACCAGAAGCAACTACTTTCCCATTTTCAAGTACATAACCATGATCTGCTACTTTTAATGCTTGTCGCGCATTTTGTTCAACAAGTAAGACTGTGGTACCCGCTTCATTAATCTCTTTAATAATTTTAAATATATCTGCAACGATGATCGGTGCTAGACCCATTGAAGGTTCATCTAGTAAAAGAAGCTTTGGCCTAGACATAATTACTCTGGCAATCGCTAACATTTGTTGTTGTCCACCTGAAAGTGTCCCACCGTATTGTTCTTTTCTTTCTCTCAGAATCGGAAAGCGATCCATCACCTTTTCAATATCCGCGCTAACTTCTGAATCACTTCGGTGATATGCACCCATTTCCAAGTTTTCTAAAACAGTCATTGTTGCCAAAATACCTCGACCTTCTGGAACAAGCGCTAAACCATTTCTTAAAAGCTGGTCTGGTCGACGACCTGTAACGTCTTTCCCTAAATAATGGATTGTACCTTCTTTGGGTTTTAAAAGCCCAGCGATGGTATTCATCATCGTCGTCTTACCAGCACCATTGGCACCTAAAATCGTTACGATTGTCCCTTCTTCTACAGCTATCTCTATACTTTTTAACGCTTGAATCTTACCATAAAAGGTACTGATGTTATCTAGTTTAAGCAAGCTCATCTTCCTCCTCAACCCCGAGGTAGGCTTCAATTACTTCTTTATTATTTTGAATACTGCTCGGTGTACCTTCTGCAATTTTTTTACCAAAGTTCAAAACGATAATTCTACTACAAACACGCATCACGAGTGGCATATCATGTTCGATAAGTAGCACTGTAATATCTAACGTTTGGATTTTTTTAATTAAATTAAATAAATCATTCGTTTCTTTTTCGTTCATCCCAGCCGCTGGTTCATCAAGAAGGATTAACTTTGGTCTACTTGCTAAAGCTCTTGCGATTTCTAATCTCCGCTGCGCACCGTATGATAGGTTTTTTGCAATTGTTTCCTTATCATCCGCTAAGCCAACAACTTCTAATATCTCATCTGAAGTTGCCAAAACTCTAGCTTCTTCTGCTTTTTGAGCTTTCGTGCGGAAAACACTTTGCAACACATTAGTTTTTAGTCGACAATGATTACCTACCATAACGTTTTCACGTACTGTTAAGTCAGAAAATAGACGAATATTTTGAAATGTACGGCAAATGCCTTTTTCTGTAATTTGATGTGGCTTTAAATTCGAAAGTGGATTACCGACAAACGATATTTCACCAGAACTAGGAGGATACATAGCTGTAATCATATTAAACATAGTCGTCTTTCCAGCACCATTAGGCCCAATTAAACCAAGAATTTCGCCTTCTTCCACTGAAAATGAGACATCGGTTAAAGCTTGGATACCACCGAAGTTTTTACTGATCTTCTTTATTTCCAGCACCATGCTTTTTCTCCCCTTTCTTCTTAGGTCTTAATCGTTTAAATCGGTTCATCATATTCACATCGATAATTCCTTGTGGGCGGAACGCCATCATAAGAACAAGAAGCGCACCATAAATCATAAATCGATATTCGTTGATAAAACGTAAGAATTCCGGCATTGCAGATAAGAACACAGCTCCGAATATGGATCCCCATATCACTTCGCTTCCGCCAAAAATAGAGAAAATCAATATTTCTACTGCTCTATGATAATCAAAGTCTGATGGGCTAATGTACGCCATTAAATGGGCATATAATGCGCCTGCAAATCCTGCTAACATTGCGCCTTGACCGAAAGCTAATACTTTGTAATAAGTAATATTAATACCCATTGCTTCTGATGCTTCTTCATCCATTTTAATAGCGGAGAAAGCACGTCCAATTCTAGAATTATTTTGTCTCACGAAGAACCAAATGACAGAAATCGTTATAATAAGTAAGACAAAAAAGACAGCTAAACTTATGAACTGGTTGTTTTTCAACCCAAACATATCAGGTTCTATTCCTATAGTTTTACTTACACTAAGTATTTCTCTTCCAAGATGCGGAATGCCTGATAAGCCAATTGCACCGTTTGTTAAACCATCCCAGTTAATGAAAAGAACTCGAACGACTTCACCGAACCCAAGTGTTGCAATAGCGAGATAAACACCTTGCAATCTTAAAGCCGGAATACCGATTAATGTCCCAACAATCCCTGTAAAGATAGCAGCTATAATGACACCGAGTACAAGCGGCATATTATAATTAAGCGTTAGAATAGCTGTTGTGTACGCACCTATACTCATAAAGCCCGCATGACCAAGTGATAATTGTCCTGTTCCAAGCGTTATGTATATGCTAACAGCTAGAATGATATTAATTAAAATAAAAGAAGTAACTTGTAGATAATACGGGTTTATTAATTCGCCTAACATCTAATCAACCCTTTCTCCCAGTTGTAGCTGTTCCAAAGATTCCTTGTGGTCGTACGATTAAAATAACAATGATAGCGATAAACGCAACAGCATCCCGATAACCTGAATCTCCATATGCTACGATAAATGTTTCAGCCATCCCTAAAATCAAACCACCTACCATGGCTCCTCTAACATTACCTAAACCACCTAAAATAATAATAGCTAATCCTTTAAGTCCGAAAGATAAACCCATTTGAGGGTTAACAGAGTTGAAAGCGATTCCCACTAAAATTCCAGCAATTCCACCCATTGCTGATGCAATAATAACAGTTTGCGTTATCGTTTTTTTCGTATTTACACCGAGAAGGCTTGCTACTGCTAAGTTTTCCGCGCTTGCACGTAATGCTTTTCCTGCTTTTGTTTTAGATAACCAAAAAGTAAGTCCAAACATTAGTAAAATAGCAATAACGAAAATAATAATTTGAACGTAGTAAACAGTTGTTGATCCTAAAACGAATTTTAATTCTGAAAGTGATGTACGGAATGGTTGGTTGCCTGAACCAAAAAAGTGATGTGCAACGTTCTCAAGAAAAATTGAAACACCGATTGTACTTATTAAAGGCGCAAGATGTGAGACACCTTCTTTCCCTCGTAATGGTCTTAGCGCAAATGTTTCGAGAAAATAGCCTAAAATTCCCGTCACTACAATGGCTACCACAAATGCAATATATAATGGCCAACCCAATATATTCGTGACAACGACGCCCATAAATGCTCCGAACATAAAGATTTCCCCGTGCCCCATGTTTACTACGTTCAACACACCAAATACGAGCGTGTAACCTAGCGCAACAATGACATAGATACTTCCTAATGTTAAACCATTTATTAATTGTTCAATTAGCAATAGTACTCCTCCTTCTTCATTTTCGACTTATATGATTAATCTCATTTTTCGTAAGTCATTTAAGAAAACAACAAGGCTGGGAAAATCCCCAGCCCCTTCCTTGAAAAATTATTCAAATACTACGTATTCATCATCTTCAATAATTAAAACAGTTGGCTCCATAATAATGTCACCGTCTTCATCAAATGACATATTTCCTAGAACGCCTTCAAAATCTTTAATTTCAGCCAGTGCATCACGAATCGCATCACGATCTGCTTCACCAGCATTTTTAATTGCTTCAGCCATTACATAAAAACCATCATATGCTTGTGCTGCGAACTGGTCCGGCTCCATACCGTAAGCCGCTTTATAATCTTCAACAAACTTTTTAACTTTCTCGTTGTCTTTCTTAGCGAACCAAGGAGTTGCAACGATTAAACCATTTGCAGCGTCGCCAGCAATTTCAATAACTTCCGGTGAGTTAAAACCATTACCGCCAACGAATGGTACGTCAATTCCCATTTTGCGGGCTTGATCAAGAATTACTGCGCCTTCATTATAAAGAGCAGAAGCTAAAACTAAGTCTGGATTTAGGCTTTTAATTTTTGTTAATTGTGCTTTATAATCAGATTGTCCTAATTGGAAAGTTTCTGTTGTTAAAACTTCTAAATCTAAATCTTCAGCAACTTGCTTCATCGTGTCATATCCTGCTTTTGTGAATACATCATCATTTCCGTATAAAATCGCAACCTTTTTTGCACCATATTTATCAATAGCTTTCTGCACAGATGCAGGAATTGCTAATGTCTCAGGAATTGAATTTCTGAATACATATTCTCCAAGTTGTGGAATACCTTCAGCTGTGTTTGATGTACCTAGAATCGGAACACCGTTTAAATCTGCTTCTGGTCCAACAATTTGCATTTCAGTACTTAAAGTAGGCCCAATAATTGCATCTACATTTTCTGAGTTCATTAATTTTTGTGCAACTGATAGTGCTTCTTCTTGTTTACCAGCAGAGTCTTCAATTTTCAACTCAATGTCCACTTCTCCAAGTTCAGTAATTTCTTTGTGTGCGAGATTAATTCCGTTTGTAATCGCTTCACCATAACTAGCACCTGGGCCAGTTAAGTATGAAATAACGCCTACTTTTGCTTTTACAACATCACCGGAATCTGCACCTTCAGTATCATCTGTTGATGAGTTTCCACATGCGGCTAACATTACTAATGTGAAAGCCATTAAAACTGTAAACAAGAGTTTACTTCTTTTACTCATACTACCCAGCCCCCTATTTGATTGAAATTTCAATCATCGAGAATTATACAACTCTCAATAATTTGTTAGTTATATCATTTGTCACAACTCTGGTTATCTTATGACTCATCGAACATGAGCTTCTGTTTTCATGTGACAAAATAGTGATATAACTAATATTTTGATTATACCCTATTATTAATAGCATAGGTTGTAATATTTACAATATTTAAAACTATCTATCATATTAGAGATATTTATTTCTTAATTGAATATAATGTAAGTTATTTTGATGAACTGGATTTATCCACTTATGGCTATCTTCGCAGCGAGTTGTTACGGTACAGTCTCTACTATTATTAATCTCGCTCTATTAAATGATTTCACTGTTGCAGAAGCGGTGACTAGTCAGTAACTTATTGGTTTGATGTTTGCTCTTTTCATATTTATTATTGTATGTCGAAAAGCAAAAAAAAAGAGGTTGGGACAGAACAGAAAAAACGTAAGGGGAATGAGTCCTTTACGCTTTTTTCTGTTCTATCAGCAAATATTTTTTAGAGTATCAGAATGTACCGGAACGGAGAAAGGCCGACTCCTGAGGGATCAGCGTGCGTCTTGAGACCCTGGACGTAGCAAAGCGAAGGAAGCGGCTCAAGCCAC
>NZ_PDYV01000028.1:0-26524 GCF_002743235.1 Sporosarcina sp. P25 | reverse complement strand
CGTGCTTGTTCTTTTAAGGTAAACAATCGTTCAGTCACATTCATCCGCTCCCACATCTTTTTATTCATTATAAACAAAAGTACCCTATAGGATAGACTTTTTTCAAAGTGTCTATCTTATAGGGTACATTTTATTTTTGAAGGGTTGGGGATTTTTTGTTATTTACTTTCTTCCATATCTTCTTGCGGTGTAGCACGGTACACAATAAACGACAGCACAACTGCCACAAGCGACATGGCGAATGCGATGAAGTAGACAAGTTCAACACCAGCAACGAGAGCCAAATCAGCAGTTACTGCGTCTTCAAGTGTTGTAGATTTATTTAGGAAGTGCAGTTGTCTCGCATTCATAATACTAATAAATACCGACACGCCAATAGCTCCTGCAACTGGTTGTAGCGTCGACATAACTGCGGTGCCGTGCGGATATAATCGCTTCGGTAGTTGATTCAATCCATTCGTCTCGGCCGGCATCATAATCGCAGATACACTGAGCATCAGCAAGATATAGCTCGTGACAACCACCCAAATGGGCGTATCGAGCGTCAATCGACTCATCATGAACATCGTTCCGCTGAGCACAATCGTCGCTGGAATCATCAGCACACGCGGACCAAACTTATCGAATAGTGAACCCATGAACGGAGACATAATACCATTTAAAATACTGCCTGGCAGTAGAATCAACCCTGCAGTCGCTGCGCTAAGCGCGAGTGGTCCTTGCATATAGATGGGTAAGATGATTTCGGAAGCAAACATCGCCATAATGATAATCAAGAACATGAAGACGGCGTGAGTGAACATCGGGTATCGGAACACGCGCATATTCATAATCGGTTCATCTAGCTTCAACTGACGCAAGACGAACAGCACAATACCGATCACGCCCATACTGATAAACAACAAGACGAGCGGATCTGCAAAACCGTCTGCGCTATTCCCAACGGAGCTGAATCCATAGACGAGTGATCCAAAACCAATTGATGAATAGACCAATGAAATATAATCAATTTTTGGTTTTGTGACTTCCGTAACATTGATCAAGTATTTATAACCAAATCCGATAGAAAATAACGCGAATGGAATGACGAGGATGAATAAATAACGCCATCCGAGATATTCCACGATCACACCTGATAACGTCGGGCCAATCGCTGGAGCGAACATAATGACAAGTCCGATGATTCCCATAATTTTACCCCGTCTATGCGGTGGATAAATGAGTAGGAAGACGTTGAAGATGATCGGCATCAATAATCCTGTTCCGACAGCCTGAATGAGTCGACCCGTTAATAGAATGGGAAATGTCGGCGCGCTCGCAGCCACGATTGTTCCAATCGTGAAGACGGTCATCGTACCGAGGAATAATTGCCGCGTCGTGAACCATTGTAAAAGTAACGCCGAGATGGGGATGACGACGGCCATGACCAGCATGAAGCCTGTAGCCATCCATTGCACAGTCGGTAACGTGATGGAAAACTGATCCATCAGTGTAATGAGTGCGATGTTTAATAGTGTTTCATTCAAAATGGCGAAAAATGCACCGATAATGAGAGCCAACATAATTGGCAGTACTTTAATATTCGGATTATCCGCCAAGTATTCGTATTTCTGTTCTTCCATCTCAAAACCTCTTTCGTTGATCACGTGAATTCGGCAGTTTAGTTACCGTTCATTTACTCTTATCATGCTTTTTTATAGTTGATGTGTCAAACTTTCCGAATCCAAAATAGCGATCTTTTTTCAAAAATTCATTGTTACTTTTATACGAGTTAGCTAGCCTAAATCTTCCCCTCTACTAAAATCCAATACGGGCGATTTGGGCACGCGCCTTGGCGTATGTTGTACAGGTATTACCGGCTGTTCGTTCAAATAGTTTTCAAAGTTCGTCGGGTTGAATAATGTGGAAGGACGTAAGTATGCTCGAAATTCAGGATTAGTATTCCATTGCGACACTTTGAGATCAATGACTTGTATAAAATCCTGTTGTGTATAGCCTTCTTTCACTCTTGCATTAATAAATTTCTTATTAGCTGCAGACGCTGCTTTAAATTGCTTACCGGTTTTCTCATTCAAATAGGCAATGACGAAATGCGTAACGTCGAGAGGCTTCTCGACAAGATCTTTATTCTTTATTCTTTTAAGTTCTTTAAGTTCTTTGGTTATAGGCCGTCCCACATTGGCACAGTCCTTCGTTTCACTTTGGTACGACACAGCGTTTCGAAGTGAAACGTCCGTTGTATCAGATTGAAACGTCGCATGATCTATTTCCAGTTCACTTTTTGCTGGTACCGCTTCTTCAACGGACGGGTCATCTTGAATAGACAAGGCAGGGAGTTTAGTGTAATCAATTCGATACCATTTCGTCTTATCAATTTTCATCTTATTGTATTCAGAAGTCGAAATAACGTATCCTTGTTTTTCTAAATTATAAATCGTACGTTTGATCGTCATACGTGACAAGAATGAAAACTCCTCCAGCCATTGATCATACGTTTTATTCACCCACTGATGGCCGTCGCGCACATTTTTTGAAATAAGTGATCGGAAATGTAGCTGTTGCAGAAATAATGCCTCGTTTAATCCGACTACATGCACAAGAGACGGTAGTAATTGTAATGGCTGTTCATTGATTAATAACTTCATACTGAATTCCTCCTAAATTGCGTGTAAGTGATAACCATTCACCACTTCACTTACTATATAGAGAGCTTTTTGCATAAGGATACTTGTTTTCAAACTATTTTTTGATTACAAAACTGCACGAGAAAAGAGCGGAAGCATAGGCCTCCACTCATCTGGATTACACGTTAGTTTATGCTCACTACTTCTCCTTTCACTGGCGGTAGCAGAAATACCCCGATCGACTCACAGACTTCGTAATCTACGAGATACATCTTTTCTCCGAAGTTCTGTCGCTTCGAGCGAATATAGCCGGATGACTCCAATTTTCGTATCGCTCGGATAATCGTAGCCATTGACCAGAAATTCATCACGGCATGCCACTCTTTATACGACCTGCCCACCCATTGTGTCCCTTCTATCGTGTCATGAAGACCGAAAGACAGCTCATGGATTTGTTGCAGAAACATCGACTCATTAAGTCCGATCTTCGCGGCTGTGTGTGGATGAAATTGTAGAAATGATTCATTAATAATTTGCATGATAGTATCCCCCTACTAACTAGTTGTAAGCGGCAGCTATTTGCCTCTTCACTAGCTATATAGAGATCTTTTTGAATAAGGATACACCTTTTCGAAATAATTTATCTTTACAGTTATTAAATTAGTAGTGCAATCTCTTTGTCATGTTGTTTGACTCCTTCATTCAAAAAGTCAGTGGCTTATTATTGCACCCTTTTAATCTTCTTTCGTCGTATACGTCTGATTTGCCAAATATCTTTTGCGTCTAGGCCATATTTTTATTCAGACAAAAGAGCTTGCTTTAAAACTAAAGCAAGCCCCATTCCACTCTTATTTTACGATCATATTAAAAATATAAAACTCAAATTGTTCATCACTTTTTGGGAGATCTTTTCTGATTACTTCACCCTGGTAAATTATATCCGATGTTTTCAAATCAATAACGGTGATGCTAGCCTGTGTTTCAAAATTTGTGATATGTGTTGTCACATATAACTTACCGTCTTTTGTAAAAATAATTGGTGGTTCTTCATTACTTCTTTCGTTTGATAGCTGTATAGTCCATTCCTTACCAACTAGACCATTCTCTATATTATAAGGAGTTACAACCAAATTCCCCTCGCTTACTTTCGAAAGATATATAGTTGAACCATCAGAGAAACTGTTTTGATACTCTTCTAAACCGCCTGGCAATTCAAGTACCTCTTTTTCTTTCGTTTTTAAATTGTAATAAATTAGTTGCTTAATAGTTTTTTCTACTCTATCCGTTTCTTCTTCTTGTATCATGTTGTCTTGCGTTTTTATGAATACAAGTTTTTCATTCGCTTGATCTGGGTTTGTTTGAATTAGGTTTGCAAAAGTATAGTCATTGTCTTGTTGTTCAGGGATGGATAAAACCGTTTCATTACTGTTTATATTCCCAGTAGATGTATCGAAAGAGTAGATATGTTTTTCATTAAAATATTTCTTATTCTTTCTAGTATTATTATGGGTAATCACATGTAGTTCGTTATCAACCACTTGGACATCTTCAACAAACATATGTTTAATTGATGAACTGTCTGGAACTTCAATAGTGAAGGAAGATATATGGCCAGTGTCTTTATCAACCATAGATAGGTCGAATTTGAAATCTCTATTTGTAATTGAACCTGTTTTATACTTCACTTCTGCATAGGCTATCAGCTTCTTGTTCACAAAAAATGAATCGACACTTTGGCCTTTGCCTCTCATGAATTTACGATAATTCTCCTGTAATTCCTGAATCAGTGGTGCGGGGTGTCCTATAACCGAGTCAATAATTGAACTACCGTTTCTATAATCCGAACCGTCAGAAGTGATCTTCAAGTAATTGTTTACATAACCCATAGATCCGCCTTTATGATAGAATCCTTCCAACTCCAAAGATTTTATTTCTTCAGCATTACCGCTCTTCTTATTTATTACAAACTCAGGAAATTGAGTTGCCGAATTAGCAGAGCTAACATAAAACGTTCCTATGCTAAGCACAATAACCGCAATAATTGAAGTAAACTTCCAATACTTTTTCATCTCCACACACTCCTTATACAGTAATCTTGTTCTTTAATAAGAATCCACTCATCCAAATGGATCCTGTAAGTACGATTACACCCATTACTATTTCAAATACAAATAATTCTAACGGATAGAAAAAGTCATTCAGTACAAATTCTTGCAAAAGAAGTGGTGAGATCAATACCGCAACCGCTACTAAGCTGAACAAAATTCCCACAAAAATGCCTTTCCACTTATAACTTCTTTCAAATAAAATTGCAGTAAACAGAATGGACACAACCATTACCCCTGCTCCATAAAACACTATCATTTCAAGAAAAGTAGTTGGGAAAAGCAAGTGTAATTCTGGCATGTTGCTAACAATCTCTTTGATACTCATATCCACTCGGAATTCCTTTGGCAGCATCCATCTAAAAACCATTGTCTCTAGTGGAATCAAAATAAGTTGAAATGCCACAAAGCCAAACGTCGCTAGTAGAATATTTGTTATCTTTGCGTAGAAAACATTCAATCTCGTTGTGGGTAACATTAATAATCGATAAATAAATGTGTTTTTTCCGAACCAATCACGATACCAGATCAGGAAAATATAGAACCCAACACCGGCGATACATAAAGCAATTGGACCAAAAAACCACATACTTCTAGTAACAGCGAGAAAACTCATTTGGCCATAGTCTACTAAGAATTCTGCTTTTGGCATAAACTCTTCATAAATTTTTTCATTGGCCATGTTTAAGTAGTTTTTCGACAACACTATGACTCCAGTAATTTGTACAACTAGCGTAATGCCTAGTAGAACTGCAAATATTTTTGCAATACGATTGAATTCAAAATTGACTAACTTCAAGTAGTTTTTCATTTCTGATACACCTCTCTCATAACATCCACCACAGATTTCCCTTCGTTTTCACGAGCTTCTTCCGCGCTGAACTCCCTAATCACAATCCCTTCGTCTAACAGCACCACTTTATCGATTAAATGTTCAATATCGCCTATTTCATGTGTTGTTATAATAACGCCTCTATTTTCAATTAAATGACTTGTAAACACTTTGGCAATTTCCTCACGACTAAACATGTCAATTCCCGAAAACGGTTCATCCATTAATACAAAGTCAACATCCATTGCTAAACCCAGCAATAAATTGACCTTTGCTGTATTTCCTTTTGATAAGGAAGAGATTCTATCCTGTTCGTTCAATCGTAAAAAACCAAGCAGTTCTGTTGCACGTTTCTGGTTCCAACATGTATAAAAGTCATTCATGAACTCCATTGCCTCAGAGATTTTCATCTGTGGCAGCATTGTGATGGCATCAGGTATAAAGGTGATTTTTTCGAACATGTTTTTATTAATGGTTTCTCCGTTGATTAATATTTGCCCTTTGTTAATCGGGGTAAGTGCCATGATGGCATTTAAAATGGTTGTTTTACCAACTCCGTTAATTCCTAGTAAACAAGTTATTTCACCTTTGTTGGCTGTAAAAGATACACCTTTCAATATTTTTTTCCGACCATAATTCTTTGTAACCTCTTTTACTTCAATCATTTTTATACCCCCTTATCATCGTCATGATCTGTGTACTTTGTTCTTACCAAGTTCAATAATTCATCAACTGGAACTTTAATAGACCGAACGGATGTTACAAATGTTTCCACCGCCTCAAGTAGCAACTCTTCTCGTACTTTGCCTAGTATCTTTTCATCGGTTGTTATTTTGCTCGGATGATTACGTTCGGTATGGATCAAACCCTGTTCCTCCATTTCCTTATACGCTCGTTGTACGGTATTAGGGTTTATCTTCACCCTGTTTGCCAACTCCCGTCTCGATGGTATTTCTTCTCCAGGTACTAATTCGCCTATTGCAATTCTTTCTTTAAAATACCGAACTACCTGCAAATAGACTGGGTCGCGATTGTTAAAATTTACATTCATCGAAACAACTCCTATACGTTCTTGGGTGTATGCACATCATTTTCTTAGTGTGTGTATCAAGTGGTTCATACACGTTAAGTGTATTATATGGGTAATACATAAAGTTGTCAATTCTGTTTTAGAGATGCGCTATACTTCTCGTATTGTTTTAAATTTTTCGGTGTGAACATCATCCCATTTCACTTCAGACCATAAATAGAGATTTTTTCTAAAAACCCAAAGAACGTATCCACTCAGACATAAATGAATAACGCTCAAAGCTAAAAACTGATCAGTTACTAAATAATAATGTTATTCTTTAGTTTTCTCAAAAACCTCCTGCGCTATTCGACAAAATGGCGCGTTTGTTGAACGGGTGCAAATTTTCATTCCAGTACCGCCCGCTTTTGTTGAATAAATCACTCTTCCTATTTATGATGCCATTCACCATTAAATATCTAAGTGCGGTTATTTCTATAAAGGCTTATAGTATAAGCAAATTAATATTGGTATTATAGAAGGCACACCAATAAAAATCCAAAATACTATAAACTTTAGGAGGTAAAGTATGAGTAATTTATATTGGTATAGCCATAGTCTAAAAAGTTATTTAACCTTTTCTAACCAAAAAGTCATCTCTAAGGGCTTTATACTAGTAGAAGAAATTTGTTCAACTCCACTTTTTAAACAGTTCCTTTTCCAAAAGGACTATCAACAAATTCGTGTCTATTTGTATGTAAGTGAAATTCAAGAAGAGATGTATTTATTCGTTCAAGAATGCGATGTAAAAGAAGTATTTATACAAAATCTCAAATCAAAAGCATTCCAAGGTTTCCATTCTGATATTTTTATTACAGAGAAGGAGCCCTTGAAAATAATTGCGGAAATTGAAAAGGCGATGAAATATAGTGAGGAAGACGAATACTTACACATTTATGGACAGCCAAGTTGGCATGGGGATGCCTTTATTGTTGGCAATCGTGCAGCATTACAAAGGTTAAGGGATACAATTAATCAAGCACTTCAATTTGGCGAAAAAAAAGAAGTGTTTTTCCCTGAAGATGAAGAAGGTTATAGTTTATATATATCATGTACAGACGATTCCTTTGATCTAAGCCAATTGGATCCTCCCTACCATGACCCTGATATCTTTGAAAATCGCAAGCCTCCTGTTCAAGCATTTAAACAGTACAAATTTCATGACTAAATTAAATACTAACCACCTAAATCGTTGTCATACCAACGTTCTAGGTGGTCTATTTTTTAAACCTCACTTAATTATGGTACGGTTCTTCGTTATTAATCCTAAACTAACTCTTCCCCGAAGAAGTAATTGGGTAAACCTCTTCAACAATACGGCCTGTTTGCTGAGTAATCTAAAAAGTACTTCACAACTTTATTATAGCTTTATCTACTATTCACAAAGCAAAATAACATGAAGAGTGACTGGGGTGATGATCCATAAAAAATCTTTGAGGGATGCGATAACAGACAAGACACTTCCACCATCCCCGTTCATTCCAAGAGATCGTGTAGTTGTAATATTCCGAATATAGTAAAAGGTATTGACCTTTCTAATAGTTGTCTGTTAAATTGTATTGTAGTATATAATATTCAGTGACGAGAAAGAGTACGATATGAAATTTGTCCTCAAGAGAGTCGACGTTTGGTGAAAGTCGATGGACAGATCCTATCCGAAAATCATCTCTAAGATGCAAAGTTGAAAATAGTAAATTTTGCCGGATTTCCAACGTTAAATGGAAAACATATAATCGTAAGATGAATTAGTAATGGAACTTTCTTATCGTTTTACGAAGCTTTTAGAACATGGGTGGTACCGCGAGTAAAAACTCGTCCCTATTTAGGGGGCGAGTTTTTTATGCGCAAAAATAAGGGAGAGAAATTTCAGATGAACAAAGCACTAGATTAATACAAATCATCTTATGAGTTGTATAAGATGACATCAACCAGGTTGGAAAAGTATTCGACAAAATTCACGCTATATTTTGCAAAGTCTTACTATTCTAGATTACAATTATACATATATTATGTACTTTCATTTTACTCTACACACAAAAACATCAGGAGGTATTATTGTGAGTAAAAAAAACATACTATTCATAGGATTCATGCTCTTCTCTTTATTCTTTGGAGCTGGAAATCTCATCTTCCCCCCATTTCTTGGGTTAGAATCAGGAACGAACTTTGCACCCGCAATTGTCGGTTTTCTCATCACGGGCGTTCTACTGCCGTTCATGGCAATTATGGCGATCGCCTTGTCTGATAACGGGCTATTGTCTATGGGTAGCCGCGTACATAAAGTGTTTGGAATGATTTTTGCGATCATCATCTATATGTCGATCGGAGCTTTTTATGGTATTCCAAGAGCTTCCAATGTTGCGTATGAATTAGGATTCAAACAAATAGTTGAAGTGAATGGCAACTTCCCATTACTTATATTCTCTCTACTATTCTTTGGTATTACATACTATATCAGCTTAAATCCTAAAAAAATCGTCGATCGCATCGGCCAATTTTTAACGCCCATTCTACTGTTGGTTTTAGGAATGCTCGTTGTTCAAGCGTTTATCAAATTTGATAACATATCTTCAGCTCCAGTAGAAGAGTATGCGACTGCTCCATTTGTAAATGGATTTTTAGAAGGCTATTTCACGATGGATGCTGTCGCTGCGCTAGCGTTTGGGATTGTCGTGGTCAACGCGCTGAAAGATAAAGGGTCGAGGTCAAAATCGGAGCTTATTAAAGGAACTTTGGGTGCTGGCTTCATTGCTAGTATCGGATTGGCCATTGTCTATTTCTCACTCGGTTGGATCGGCAAAGTGATTCCAAAAGAAAAAACATTTGAAAATGGCGCAGAAGTATTAACCGAAGCAGCCAGCATGTTATTTCCAAACGGCGGAGGACTTCTTTTTGGGATCATTGTCATACTAGCGTGTTTAACGACGTGTGTCGGTTTAATTAATGCTTGTTCAAGGTTCTTCAATGAAATATATCCGAAATTAAGTTACCAGGCGTATGTCGCTATTTTTGTACTAGTCGGCTTGTTAGTATCGAACTTAGGATTGAATGCCATATTAGCTTTGGCAACCCCTTTATTAGTGTTTATTTATCCAATCGCCATTGTGTTAGTTATTCTCTCCTTATTCCAACATGTGGCAGGTGGCGGAAAGATGATGTATCGGCTTGCTATATTTATCACATTCATTTTTGCTTTATACGAAGTATTCACTAGCATCGGGTACAGCCTTGATCGCGTTACTGAGTCGCTAAATATTATCCCGTTTTTTGAATACGGACTTGGCTGGGTTTTACCAGCATTTGTAGCTGCCACAACTGGTTACATACTGGATAAGTTCAGCCAGCAAGAAAATAAATAAATCTCAATAAAAATCCCGCTTCTTTTTTAAAAAGGAGCGGGATTTTACTTTCCATTTTACTTCTGTAATGTATTCGTCAATTCTACAAACTCTTCTACGTCTTTTGCTACTAGCGCAATGCCGGCTGCCCAGAAATCTTCTTTCGTCACATCCACATTCAGATGTTTTTTCGCTAGGTCTTCTACTTTCATCGATCCGGTATCTCGTAATAACGCAATATACTTCTCTTCAAACCCTTCCGGTTGTTTCAAGTATTCCGCGTAGATCCCTAAGCTGAACAAGTATCCAAATGTGTACGGGAAGTTATAGAACGGCACGCTATCGATAAAGAAATGCAACTTAGCTGCCCAGAAATGCGGATGATAAGAAGATAAACTATTTCCAAACGCTTCTTTTTGTGCTTCTACCATTAATTCATTCAAGCGATTTTCTGATACTATGCCTTTTGCGCGTTCCGTGTAAAAATGATCTTCAAATAAGAAGCGGGCACGAATATTTAAAAACATCGCAGTGGCGCCTTCTAATTTATTGGCTAATAGAGAGATCTTTTCTTCATCCGATGCAGCATTTTTCACCGTGGCATCGGCGATAATCGTTTCCGCGAACGTACTTGCTGTTTCCGCGACATTCATAGCATAATTTTGGTTCAGTGTCGGTAAATCTTTCATTACGTGACTATGAAAAGCATGCCCTAATTCATGTGCCAATGTACTCGTATCACTCGGTGAACCCGTGAACGTCATGAAAATACGTGACTCTTCCAATTCAGGCAAACTTGTGCAATAGCCACCTGGGCGTTTGTTTGAACGATCTTCCGCTTCTACCCAACGATTTTCCAATGCATGTTTTGTAAAAGCGGTTAATTTCGGACCAAATGAAGCGAAATTTTCTATAATAAAGTCACATGCTTCATCATATGTGAAGCGTGTCGGCTTCGTTTCACCTACCGCGACAGGAGCCGCCACATCTTGCCAGCCAAGCTGATCCATGCCAAATAAATTGGCTTTTTGTCCTAAGTAATCAATAAACGTTTGTTTCTGCGCATCCACTGCTGACCACATCGCAGCAAGCGTATCTTCAGACATCCGGTTATATTCAAGCGGCTCTTCTAAATGACTTGTTCTTCCGTGAACGTCTTGTAACGTTAAGCGATAGCCTGCTAAATGATTCAAGATGTCCGCAAAGATCGGTCCATTCGCAGACCAAGTCTGTTCCCAATTATCAAAAAGTTCCGCGCGCACTTCTGCATCAGGATCTGCGTACATTTTGTTCATAGCTTGCCCGATAGATAAGTCCGTTGTTTTCCCGTCTTTATCTGTAAACGGAACGGTCATAGTGGAGCCCACTGTATTGTATAAATCGCTCCACGCGGCGAGACCGTCTTTATTTAATTTAGCAATCAGCTTTTCTTCCGCTTCAGATAATAACCGTTTACCTTCTTCGCGTATTTCATTTAATGAAAAATGGATGACGTGTAAAGTATCGTCTTCAAGAAGTTGATTCCAGTTTTCATCCGAAATAGCTACCAATTTTTTAGTGAAGATCGTGGAAAGTTGCTGGATTTCACTGCTAAGTTCCATCACTTGCCCTTTGACAACGCTTGCATAGGGATCATCCATGAAGGCGTCACGCCACATATTGATAAATGTCCCCACTTGACCTAAGCCTTTACCGATGACTTCTTGCATTTTTAATAATTCTTGTAAAGTAGAGGCATCATTAGTCGGATCACTATTCCAAGCGTGTAACTGATCTGCATAAAGAGCAATATCTTCTTTGACAGCCGAAAGTTTCGTCTGTACTTCGTTAGACTGCGTGCCACCTGCAAAAATACTCTCTAGATCCCACGTGTTTTGATATTTCACTGTATGTCACTCCCCTTATATATCCCTACTGTAAACGTTGTTTCTAGTAGTAGCTGAGTCCATTATATACCAATTCATCATACCGTGTGGTCATTTTTATTGATTTCGACTGCACATTCTTCATGTTCCATATTTAGTTAATAATTCAGCTGGTATATGACAATAATCCGTTGGGCATTTAGCTAATCTGTTTTGATGTTCGTCTGCACTTCTCACATAATTTGTAAGAGGTACTACTTCCACAACTATACGGTCAACATCACTTCTCTCCATAATAAACGCCTTCGCTTCTTTTAAGTGTGCAAGGTTTTCACTGTAGACGCCCGTTCTATATTTCTCACCAACGTCTGCTCCTTGTTGATTCACACTATACGGATCAATGATTTCAAATAAATACTCCATTAATTCCGAAATGGTCACGACAGAAGGATCAAATCCTGTCTTTACACATTCAGCATACCCATCATAGTCGCCTTCCAATAAATGAAGCGTTCCATTCGCCCTCCCTGCTTCCGTAAATGTCACGCCAGGTAAGGTTTTTATAAAAGCCTGTACTCCCCACAAACAGCCACCCGCAATGTATACTACTTCCATGTGGACACTCCTCTCGTCTGTACAAATGATCCGTTATACTATCTTTTTTGAAATTCTTTCACGCGTTGCCTGATATCTTTTTAATTCTCTAATACTTGGCATTAACATACGTGTGTTCAAAAACAAACTTTTAAGTAGAGTAACCGTATTATAACAATCGCCTACGTGAAGCGATTCAGCATTCGTATGTTCATTCTGATAGCCTACCGAAAGATTAACACTCTGAATACCGGCTGCAGCCCAGATCCGCGTATCGCTACTGCCGCCTGGTGTACACTTCCATTCTCCCGCTTCACTAATCCCCGCAATCTCTTCAATGGCACTTCCGAAAGAATCTGTACAAAAATATTCAATTCCTGCACACGACGTGACGATATCTCCACTACCTCTTCGGTCCAAAACAAAAGCTGCATCGACATTTTGAAGAAATGCGACATCGACTTCGGATGCTCCAATAAGACCAACCTCTTCTTCTACAGTCAAGATATATTTTACCGTACCTGTAAAGCGACTCGTTTGAAGATATTTGGAAATTTGAAGCAATATCGCAATCCCCGCACGATCATCTGCTCCTAAAATCCCTTCACTGCTGCTCCACACTCCATCCGTTTTTAGGATTTGACGTCCCGGAATGAGTTCACGGACAATATCCAGATGTGCATTTACTAAAATAACTCGACCTTTTCCTGATCCATACGTCTTTTCTGCAAGCAGATTTCCATATGAATCCGTACGCATTGTATCTACGAATGGTCTAAGTTTCATTGCGACATGTTGACGAATCTCTCCTTCATTCCCACTCTTACCAGGAACATTCAGCAATTGTTCTAGCTCAATTTGAAATAAATGTTCTTCAATTGAAACACCGCTTGCTAGCCATGCTTGATCAATCGTAGACAGTTGCTCCGCTAAATCTAACAGTTGTTCTTGGGAAGTTAAGATCTTAATCGTATCACGCTGTGGATTTTCACGGTTGATTCTACAAGGAATACCTAGTGCCTGCAGTAACTCCATCAGATGTTGTCCACTTACACCTTTCTGTACGTCCAGAAAAGGGTTACGCTTTCCATGACCATCACATGAATATTCCGTTTGAATACCTAATCGATTGACTTGACGAACGACTCCGCTACTAAAC
The DNA here is from genome assembly GCF_002743235.1 of Sporosarcina sp. P25. Taxonomy (NCBI): domain Bacteria; kingdom Bacillati; phylum Bacillota; class Bacilli; order Caryophanales; family Caryophanaceae; genus Sporosarcina; species Sporosarcina sp. P25. The sequence continues at coordinate 12,938 of NZ_PDYV01000028.1, read as the reverse complement.
GTATCCAACTGATATATATTTAATTGGCGATCTTCCGTGTATATTCCGCACATCTCTGTTCTGCCTCTGTACTTCGCATTTACTACAGATAACCATTGCTCCTCTTCAGGCGGTGCACTTTCTACTATCAGGAGTTTAAGGTCTTCATTATAGTTAAATAGTACATTCGCTTTTGTCAAACATGACGTTAAAAACTTCATGTTCTCATCTGTCTCTTCGTGCGCCCGAAAATGTGTATCCTCATTCCATTCCTTACCGATGATCGGCTTCAAGTTCCAACCGTGACGTACCCATAAGCGATTCCAAGTCATTTTCATTTTCATATACAACAGCTCCTCTTTAGGTGATAACTAAAGTATATGAAATACTCGATGACAGACCTGTCATTGACCGCCTTCTGCATGTTCTATAAGCACAAAAGGGATGTCTGTAGCCCGATAGAAGTAGGATGTATCTTGTCCATTCAATGGCTTGGCAACCATCCCTATGACGTCTAGCGGAAGTTTCAATTTCAGTAATTTCTCACGAAGTCGGGAAATACTTTTTACATATCTTTCAATCTTGATTTCGCCTGACTTCACGCTAAATAAATCCGAGAGGTCCGTTTTAGCTAAAGGCTGAGCTTCACTTGAATTCAGCATCAGTGTACGAAGTAATTCGGCATTCAAGATGGTTAGTTTAACTGCTGACCCGCCATATCGCGCCCAAATTTCCCTACCTGTCATATCTAGCATAAGTTCATCGCTAGCATCTCCATCGATCAGTTCTTCGTACTCTTCCCATGAAGCTCCACGCTGCCCTTCGCTATCCTTTATCTGAAATGCTTGTTGTGCTAAATAACTCGAATTCGCATCAATGAGTTCATATAATGGCGACAGGGTTAATTGATTAATTTTCGTTTGTTTCACATCATTATGTATTGAAATTTCTAGACTTTGTCGTTGTGCGTCGACAGCAAGATATAACGCACTATTACTCAAATACAGCAACGCATGATAACTTTGCTGATTCGATAAACTCATTTTATGTTGGGGACTCAAACGGTTATACTCCACCGCATGTTGGAAGTGGAAAAGAGCATGATTATACGCTTGCTGTTTATACGCTAAAAAACCAAGACGATAATGAGCTAACGGAATTGTTCGATCGTATCGAAGCGCTTGTTTCAGTGTACTCTGCGCCGCTACATCATCTTTTTTATACTCCGTTTTTAAATACGTTCCATACTTTACAAGATGTTCTGCGAGATCGTTTTCGATTTTGGAGATACTCAGTGTATAATCGCTCTCGGGATCTGCCTTAATTGCGCGAAGCAACGCCGTTTCAGTTGAAATAATCGAATTCAGCAAATAATCTTTTCCATCTTCGCGCTGATCTACAAGTACCTCTAACTGATCGAGCAATTCTTCAACCGATAACAATGCTAGTTTTTTCATATGCAATGCCCCCTAAGAATGGATGTGAATATAGATAAATCAGGCTAATGAATATTTTTACTCCTAGTAGCTCTTACATATAGTATACATACATTTCAACAAATAAAAAAAGACCCTACAAGTAGGGTCTCCTTCAAGCTGTTATTAAGCTTTTTGAACGTTTGTAGCTTGTAGGCCACGTTGTCCTTGTTCGATTTCAAATGTTACACTTTGACCTTCGTCTAAAGATTTGAAACCGTCGCCTTGGATTGCTGAGAAATGTACGAATACGTCTTCCCCTGCTTCGCGTTCGATGAAGCCAAAACCTTTTTCTGCGTTAAACCATTTCACTGTACCTTGTTCCATAATTAATTGCCTCCTAGTGCGGATATCCACACAATGATGTTACTATACTTGCTCAAAACTTTAGACGAAAAACAAAATATATTTCCATGAAATATATTCTCGATCTGAAAAAGAACAAAGATAATACTCTTTAAATATAACAGACATTAAATAAAAAAGCAACCCTAATGTTTAGTACATAAAATAAAGTTCTTGATATCTCTTTGTATTTTCCATAAATTGGCTTATTTCCACTTATTATTATATACCCCTACACAGTATACAACGAATGTTGTTTCATTCTCAAGAAAATAGTGACCTATGCAACACTGCTGCCGGTCACTAACTGTCTTAATGATGGTGATGATGGTGGCCTCCCGACGATTCAGGTTTCACTTGGCATAAGATTGAATCGTCATGCTGATGGGCCGATGTTTCCAATTGAACAGTAACGTGATGAATGTTTTGGTGCAATAAATCATGTTCGATTTTGCGAAGCAATTGCTCACTTTCCGCAATCGTCATTTGATCGTTCACTACGGCGTGGCAAGAAAGTGCATTTAAACCGCTCGTTATGGACCAAACGTGTAAATCATGAACACTGATGATGCCCTGCGCATTGCGGAGCGTATGAATAAGTTCATTCATCTTCACATTTTGAGGCACGCCTTCCATTAACACATGCAGCCCTGACTTCGATACAATGTAACCGCTGCGTAAAACCAATGCCGCTACAATAACACTCGCTAACGGATCGGCCCAGCCCCATCCAAAGAACATCATAAGCAGCGCTGCAGCAATCGCTCCGATTGAACCTAACATATCGCTCATGACATGCAGGTAAGCGCCTTTCATATTCAAGTTCTCTTCCACATCGCTGCCGCGCATCATAATCCATGCAACTAAAATATTTACGGCCAACCCGATGCTGCTAACAATCAGCATGCCTATTGTCGCAACTTCAGGAGGATTTGCAAAGCGCTTTACTGCTTCAAAGAAAATGAACAAAGCGATAACAATCAATGTGATTCCATTTAACACAGCGGCTAAGATCTCGAACCTCTTATAGCCGAATGTCTTGCTTTTACTTGCGACCTTTTCCCCGAACTTAAATGCAATCAATGCAATCGCTAATGAAATGGAATCACTTAACATATGACCGGCATCTGCCAATAAGGCAAGACTGTTCGTCAAAAATCCGCCGATCGCTTCCACAATCATATATAAAGTAATGATGAGGAAGGAAATCAATAATACTTTTTTATTCGCACCATGCGCATGGTCGTGTCCTTGGTCAAGTCCCACTGAATAATCCCTCCGTGTTGTTAATTATGAGTCGCGTGCTCAATTGCCTGTTTCAATAAATTCATTACGTGATGGTCATCTTCTGAATAATAAAAGGTCGTCCCTGCTCTTCTAAATTTCACCAGCCGCAAGTTTTTTAAAAAACGCAATTGATGTGAGACCGATGACTGACTTAAATTTAATGTTTCAGCGATATCATTCACTGAGTGTTCTTCTTTGCACAATAAATTTAAGATCCGGATTCTCGTCGGATCGCTTAATGCCTTAAACGTTTGGGAGACAACGAAAAGTGTTTCTTCATCCAAATGTTGCGTGTTTTCTTCCAAAGACTGGTCACTATTTGTTTCTTCGCTCATTTTCAATTCCTCTCCAATCATGTGTTTCTGGTTATCATATATGAACATATACTCATATAATATAAACTATTTAAATAATTGTCAATTACTACATATAGTACTCTCTTATTTTCATGTACCTTATGTAGGTAATATACTATTGAGCTGTTGGTATCTCAAAAGAAAGGTGTGGCAAAGAATATACCCATAGTAATAGCCAAATCACGGCTGCAACCAACCCAACCAGCGCGCGCACAACCGTTTACTGGCCATCGAATGACTTCTGAACGGTTCGTCAAATGCACCAATAATAACTCCTCTCTCCGTATTATTGGAGAAAGATATTAAAGTAAAGGTAGTATTAAGCGCATCAAGATGCACCATAGGGGTGTTTCTCTCTTATCCCACGATTTGGCCTCATTGCGATATAAGCTCGAATACTTGTGAATCAATCATACTCGATGGAGAAACGGTCATGTTTTTTATCTCCCCTAATGCATTAAAAATAATGTAGTAATTGGTTTTTGCATACAATAATTTTTAATCGTATGGCATTACATTCTAGCAATTGATATAATTTGACTAATATGAAATTTCTTTCATTCTTACTACTCTTCTTTTCGATAGCAATCCCTTTGTTAATCTTTTTTGAATTCTATGTATGAAGTGGTTCTTAATGTAAAGGAGGAATAATACGAGTGTAAAACTACCCTAAGAAATCAGATTTTAATTTGATAGTAAAGGGGTAGTAAGAATGAAAAATCAATCGTTTCGTTTTCTATGGATGGGCCAATCACTGGCTAGTCTAGGTGATGTTTTTTATATTGTCGGTATCATCTCTTTTTTGTATACACTCACGGAGTCACCTTTTGCATTAGCATTGGTACCTTTCATCAATATGTTCGGTCGTTTTATTAGTGGGATGATCTCTCCGTGGTTGATCAATCGTTTTCCTTTAAAGACATTGCTCGTTTATTCACAAGTCAGTAAGACCATTCTATTGGTTGCTCTATCGCTTTTATTAATTTCTGAAACAATAACCGATCTATTCATCATTCTAACGTTTGTTGGGTGTATTGCGTTTTTGGATGGCTGGGCATCGCCGGCAAGCCGTGCTATGCTACCACGCTTAGTGCCAAAAGAACGACTTGTGAAAGCGAACAGTTTCTTCTCGATCGTCTCTGAAACAATGAATTTAGGAGGCTGGGCACTGGGAGGAATAGCTGTCGCATTAATGAGTGGACAATTTATTATTTTCGGTACAGGTAGTTTGTATATAATTGCAACGATGATGATGTTCTGTATTTACGATCCCACACCATTCCATAAAAAAGAGTGTACAGGTAAATGGAGGAGTGAGCTAACCGAAGGCTGGAAGATTGTATGGAGAAACCCGCTTTTTAGGAGTCTTCATGTGGTCATCATTTTTGAAGCAATTGCCAATGTTGTATGGATTGCTTCGATCCTTTACATCTTCGTGGCAGAAGTTCTAGGTCAGACAGAAGCTTGGTGGGGTTACATTAATACAGCTTTCTTCTTAGGTATGATAATTGGAGGAGTCATCTGCTCAAGATTTGTAATTGGGATTGAAAACAACCTGAAACGCTTGCTTATTGTGTTATCATTTGGCATTAGCGGCGTCACTCTTCTTTTCGGAGTAACCGCCATTCCGTGGATTTCCATTCTACTTGTTATTCTGAACGGTGTTGTTCAACAATTAAAAAGTATTGTAAGTGAGACATTGCTTCAAAAATCTGCAACTACTGACCAGCTTCCTAAAATTCATGCCGTGCAAAGCACTATACTATCACTCTTGTTCGGTATTTCATCATTAACTTTCGGAGCCATTGCTGAGCTTTGGGATGTCAGAATAACATTTATCTTGGCAGCAACTTTGTTAGGACTTGGTGCACTATTTGCATTAATTCGCCGACGTGATTTTATCGTTCCAACTGAATAATATGCATAAAAAACGATTGGACACTTGTTCAATCGTTTTTTTGCTTCTTATAAAAATAAGCCCATTACCTTTAATTAGTGAAATCATTCTACTTTACCATTCAGACTGCATTTTCACAGTATAGTTATAAGATGGTGTCAACATAACGGCCCGATTGTTTTAGATATGCGCAAATTCGTTTTATGATAAAAGCACCCAATTACTTCAAGCTTTTATGTATGAGATGCATCATAAAAAACGGTGGTATAGTAATCAAACCCCGCCCAGAACTCTGCTTGTAAATTACCTAACAACCTATGCAAATCACTTCTTGAAAAATATGTTCCGGTTCTTATAAATCTAATACTATCTTCTAACTTTAGGAAATTATTTATGCTATCAACTAGGTATACTCTTTCTTCTCTTGAATAATCTCCTTCAGAGACAAGGTCTAACAGGGTATTTCTTGCCTGTTGTACGTCGAAAAGCATTCTATCGAGTTTATCTTTGTCAATTGTTTTGGAGTCCATACCGATCAACCATTGTTGTTCAAAAATCGGAAGAATAAATTGAGTTCGATTTACCGTAGGATTGTAATTATTACTTTCTAAATCCATTTTCAGATCCTTCTCGTAGGCAGCTTTAAACTCGCCAATCTCTTCTTCATAGGTTTTGCCATTATGGGTTTCCGTGTCGGGACTATAGGCAAAGCTTTGATCGATGCTAAGAAGCGACAATGGATAATACCAAGATATGAAAGCTATGACAAGTATAATAAATATTCCCGAGCCTATTCCCAAGATCTTCCTTTTACGTTTTGTATTCATATAAATCTCCTTTATCTTCTGACTAATGTGCTGTTTAGTATATCCATTTGGCTCGATTGCGATATAGACGCAATCACTTATAAAGCAATTGCGCGCATTTCTGTCATAAGGAAAGATCAACGTCGTTTTGTGATGACTTTTATAATAAACATAACTATTCCAATCAATACTAGTAGAATCCCATTAACCAAGGTTATCAAACCTAAAAAAGCGCCACCATAGCCTGCACCCTCTCCTGTTCCCCCTGAACTCCAATCATAGAAATGGAGAAATAATGCGCCACTTGAAAAACCAAGAACAGGAGCAAGAATCATCATCATAATTCCTGCAATCATAAGATTTAATTTCCCCTTTTTGAAAAACATAAAAGAAGCAACGTTAAGCGATATGATTATTAAGATGAATACAGTTAATAGTAAACCTTCCATCGCTTTCCCTCCCTATGATCCAACGATGCCATTAAAAACTACTCAAACTTGAAATAGTGATTTCGCAATCTGGTGCCTTCGCGGTCTATTCACTATTTCTTACTGCACTCCATGACACCTTTAAAATTTCCCATACCTTATACAATACGGGAAATGCTGATGAAAAGTACCAGGTACTGGAACGAATCGTTTGAATAACAATTAAAATATCCAACTTGGAATTCATTAACAAGTGATGTAATTCTCATGTAACGCGTGTACTTACTTATCAAATTACATACGCTTTTCCATACGAATATCAGCCCGCATTTTTCCATCATAATACGTGAAGTTTTCTATGCGTCCAATTTCTTGATATCCTAACTTCTTATAAAGCTTCAAAGCGGGTGTATTAAATTCAAACACGCCTAGCTCGATTCGTTGAAGACCACGCTTTCTAACTTGCTCTTCCAAGTACGCTAAAGCGATAAAACCAATTCCTTTCCCACGGCATTCAGGCTCGCCAATGGAAATGCTGATCCACGCCGTCCCAGTTTCTTTTCTAAATAAATGCTCAGGGTCCACCGTGTAGCTCATTTCCCCGATCAGCTGATTTTCCAAATAGATCAGGAATAGATGTTGGTATTTTAAACGACGGTGTACATCTTCAATAGTCAAAACCTTTTCTCGTTCCAATTCTTCTTTACTTGGATTAGGTTGAGACAATGACTTTAAATTCACGTCGTTCCCCCATCGATTGAGCGTATTCACAAGCATGGATGTTGGTTCGGTTACTGGCATGATTTCAATATTCATTGGCAGCCCCTCCTAATTTCTATGTTTTGTCATTTGATGAACAGGTTTAACTTCGCACACTACTAGTATAATATAACAATACGAAGGCATTCTACGAAAGAGCAAACATGTTACAATAGAAGAAACACCTAGATAGACGAGGAGCGAACACGTTGAGGTTGAATCAATATATTAGTTCTTCGGGATTCTGTTCCAGAAGACAAGCCGAGCGCTATATTACGGCTGAAAAAGTGCTTGTTAACGGCAACATTGCATCGCATGTCTATTTTGTTGAAGAGCATGATCATGTTGAAGTAGACGGGCACTCCATCACGCACAACGCACAGGACCTATATATGATACTTAATAAACCAAGTGGGATTACTTGTACCGCTTCGCCTACTATTGCGGGTAATATTATCGATTTTATATCGTATCCTGAACGTATATTTCCTGTGGGACGTTTGGATAAAGAAACAGAAGGTCTAATTTTATTAACCAATGATGGAAGTATTGTAAATGAGTTAATGAAAGACGAAAACCATCAGGAAAAAGAGTATGTGGTGACAGTCGATAAAAAAATAACGAATACCTTTATAGAAGACTTATCCAACGGGGTAGATATTTATAATCCCAGAACGAAAAGCTATATGACGACTAACTCTTGCCTCGTAACTCCTTTGGACGACTTCACGTTTCGTATTACGTTAACGCAAGGATTGAATCGACAAATCCGCAGAATGTGCAGACGGTTTCAATATACCGTGACGCACTTGCAAAGAGTTCGCATCAAGCATATTGAGCTTGGATCATTGGAACGCGGTCAGTGGCGTTACTTGACTGAAGAAGAGACAGCGAAGTTAAAATCATGATATTTTAAAAATAGCCTAGCATCGCATTTGCGACGCTAGGCTATTATAATAGGCATTCATACATGCTAGTGTGAAATTAAGCTTTGCTCGTTTGTTTAGCTTCCACTAACAAGCCACCCTCGCCACCAAGATAGTCGATCATACCTTCTGAAGCACGGTAAGCGAATGCACCGATCGTTTCGGTAGGATCATGGTTACTGTTATGCGGGAAGGAAGATCCACCCAGCACGAACAAGTTTTCCATATCCCACATTTGCGAGTACGTGTTGACAGCGGATGTTTTAGGATCTTCACCCATTATCGCACCGCCAAGGAAGTGGTTTGTGTAGAACTTGCTATCAAACTTCACATCATCCGGTACGTCGACCAAGTCAATGATATCCGCACCCATTTCTGTCATAATTTCTTTACACGTTTCCACGCCATGTTGTGCGCGCTTTATGTCTTGCTCTTCATAATGCACAGTCGCACGTATTAGTGGATCTCCTAGCTCGTCTTTGTACGTAGGATCCAAATCCAGATACGTATAACGGTTAGGTAAGAAAGCAGTCTTCGCTCGAATAATCAAGCTGCGGTTATGATAAAATAAATTTTTCTCTTTGTATTCTTTACCCCAAGCAGGTGTCCCCACTGGCACATGGTTATTATCAATCGGACGCTGACCTAAATGGTAATAGCGAATTTCATAGCCGTGAAGGAAGTCAAGATCTGTATGATCCACGTTATCTCCTGCAAAATCATCCACTTTTGCCCCTAGTGCACCTGTACCCATAGATAAATTCCACTTTTCATTATCAAAGAAGCCCCGTGCACCTATGTAGGTACTAATATTACTAAAGTGACCTGTAAAGTTTTTCCCGATTACACCTTCTTGCGTTTCGGGATTATACGGCTTGCCTATTTTAGACTTTAATAATAATTTATTATTTGTAAAGACAAATCCGGCTAACACGACAATATCCGCAGGTTGGATATATTCAGTACCTGTAATATTATCAATATATTTTAACCCGATCGCTTTCGTTCCATCATGAATGACTTCAGTCACTGTGGATTCATTCCGAATTTCAAAGTTCCCTGTCTTTCTAGCAGTCTCCAATACTGTAACGATTGGATCGCCTTTGGCACCGAAATCACAGCCATACTCTTCACAGAACGCACAGTACATACACGCATTGATCGTCTCGCCGTCTGGATTTGTATACGACTCCGACATATTGGCAGCTGGTAAACGATATGGGTGATACCCTAGATTTGTCGAAGCTTTTTTAAACAATTCAATCGATGGCGTCGTTTTCAAAGGTGGATTCGGATACTTATCCGAACGTGGAGGTCCGACAGGGTTTTCCTCACCCGAAACGCCAGCTGTTTTTTCGAATTTATCATAATACGGTTCTAGTTCGTCGTATGTAATACCCCAGTCTTGAATTGTACAATTTTCTGGAATCTTTTTCGCGCCGTATTTTTCCACCGTTTGACTATGAATCTCAAAATCATACGGTAACCAGCGCAAACTTACGCCATTCCAGTGGACACTTGCCCCGCCTGTATCATTTCCAAAGCGCGCATAGTTATTATTTCGTACTGGCTTCGCGGTTTCTTTCATACTACCTCTTGCTGTCACTGTATCTTTGGATAGATCTTACATCATATCGTAACGAATGGAATATTTTAATTCATCTTTCGCCCCGATGAAATCATCCCGTGATTGTTCCTTACCTCTTTCAAGCGCCACCACTTTGTATCCTTTTTTTGTGAGCTCAGCAGCAGTAATTCCACCAGCCCAGCCAGTCCCCACAATTACAACGTCCACTTTCTTTAGTTCTTCTGCCATACCTTCTACCTCCTGAAAATGTTGAATTTATTTCTTTCGTTGATAGTCCGTCAAACTAATTGGGTCCAGTTTAACAAATTCTTCACTTTCAATGACGTCTGCGTAAGATGGACGAGCTCCAGCAAATTCTTTCATACGCCAACCGTCCATGTTTTTATTCCCACCGTACAAAGGATCCGAAAACGCACCTTCTAATGTAGCCTGCTTTAGTAGCGCAAAGAACGCGTCTGAAGGAATAGATTTCATGTCGAGCTTACCTGCTTCGAGATCACTCATAATTTCATGTTGCTGCTCTTCAGTAGCTTGGTCAAAAGAAGCGTCAAACCGTTTCATACTTTCTGCATTCATCAAGCGTAAACCTTCCAAGAAAATTTTCCCTCGGTTCGCCCGTGAATGATTGACTTTTTCATCAGCCTTCTCGATTTTCTTCAAACCTTCCAAATTGGTAAAAGGTGCTTGACGATAGTCGTCACCATTTATGCCCCAAGTCCCTGCCAGTTGTTTATCGATAAAATACGGTACATCCAGCCCGATAGCTCCCGGGCCGTTGTCGTCTTCAGGGAAAATCAGTTCCGTAGCCGTTGCCAGTACGATGAAGTCTTCGAAGCGACCGAAAAACACCCGTGCATGGGCCGGATCTACTTTGACAGCGTCTTCACTTTTCCCTTTTTTCCCCTCATCCGATTTCATTTGATTCGTGAATAAACCACCAAGTAAAGATCCACCTGCCACGCCACCTACAACTAGACCGGTGTTCTTCAGAAAGTTTCTACGTCCTGGATCATGACTTTCTGTTTTTGGGTTGTTGTTATTAGCCATTTTATCACTCCTATACATGAAAGTTCGTAACTACTAGAATCCATTGCGTGAATGTAACGCGAGTAAATTGTTAATTACTACCTATTTAATTATGGAATACCTATATTGACAAAATATTATCAATTTCACCATAGTATCCCGACTTTAACACAGTTCATTTTGCTATTCAATATGAACTATTATAATATATTGAAATTTTTCGCTAATTAGATAGAAATCATGCGATAAATATACGCAAAGAAATAGCCTAACTACGCGATTGCGCTATTAGGCTATTTCACAATTATTTATTTCACACTGTTATTAACTAATTCTTTCACAGGTAAGAATAATTCACCCGTCTCCAAATACGTTACCGTTAACTGATCGCCTTCTTCCACATAAATTGAAAGAGGTTCGACTTCCGATGACACAAGGAAGTTTCGACCGTCTTTTGCTAGAATTGAAACGACTGTAAACTCACCGACGCGTTCTTTAAATACGCGCATGGCTGTAATCGTTGCTTTCGCTTCCTCTGCATCAGAACTTCCATCTACCGTACTGCCACCACGTTGAAGTGCGGTTTTATACAATTTCAACGCTTCATTTGGTGAATTCGCAAATACAGAGATTTCAGGATTCGCAGCGGAAACAATGAAGTAATTTTGCAAGAATCCATTTGAATCAAGTACTGGTGTCAACCAGCTAGCTTCACCGTAGAAGTTATACAAAACAGGCATTTCGCCATTCCATTTCTTTTCGATAAACTTCTTTTCAATGATCTGGAGCGCACCTTGCGAATCCATGTAGGACTCTTCCAAATCCCCCGTATAATACGTCGCTTTCCCTGTTCGACCATCTGTTAATGCATAGCCAAGCATCGAGTCTACGCCTTCTTTTGGACTGGTGAAATCTGTGAAGTAATACATATGTCCATCCGCATCAAAGATCGGGCTAACATTGGCTTCTGTACCTTCGTCTGAAGGAATCTTTACATCTTTTTTGCCAACCAATGAATTCCAAAAACCATGAATATACTTACCGAAATAACTATTTTGAAGACTTACCGCTTCAGGTGAAATGGCTCCATTAATAAATTCAGGAACATCTGATAACGCATATTTCTTCGTAGCACCTGTTTCAGGATCCAACATGACAATTCCTTTGGCGTTAAATCCGTTACGTGCCGAAATGAATTCTCCATACGTGCGAATATAATGCGGCTTGCCTTCATCGTCAATTTCCAATTGAACATCTCCGTAAAAGATTAAATCCGGCATTTCCATACGCATTTTTCGATACACTTTTTTATGGAAATAAGAAGACGTCGTATACGCCATTTCCGTTTGAATGAATTTCGGGTTATCCGATGAATCCGTTGCACTCATCGTGAAGTAACCCGGTGTCGTTTTACCGTTAAACCATTTGAAAAATCCTGAAAACTCAACAGGCGCAATATAGACAAATTCGTCATCCACTTTTTGAATTTGTAAATGTCCGAGTTCGTAATAACTCGTATCTGGTACTTGACCAAATGCTTTTTTCATCTTATTACGCGCAAACTTTGGCGGCACACTAGCCGGCGTTTTCGTTTCATCAAACGCTGTAATTTCCACTTTTTGCTTCATCGCAACCGTTTCATATTTTTTATTTGCATTGAAAAGAGGTGCACTTAAGACATACACACCAATGAGCAAAGCTGCCAACGATACGACCATTTTGACTTTACGCTCCATACCTTGCGAAAAAACTGCCCCTAAAATAGCGACGACGAGGAATAATGCCCACAGCGATGACCAATTACGATCTAAATTCGTCACGTAATAAAATATAAATACGCCAATCGTACTGATCACTGTAAGCGTCCCAAAAGCGACCCAGCGGTTAAAAGATAATGGTTCTTTTTTGTTATTTACAGAGAGGAACGGCACGATCATAGCACTCGTGATAACTCCTACAACTAATGAAAATAGTAGTAAACCCAACATACCCAACACTCTTTTCCAGTTACTAGATTTTGTTACATACTATGTATACGGATAGGGTAGGAAATCGTTTCATATTTA
>NZ_PDYV01000027.1:0-26552 GCF_002743235.1 Sporosarcina sp. P25 | reverse complement strand
TCAGGTAAAGAGGTACCGATGGCGATGATCGTGAGACCAACCAATGTTTCACTCATGCCTAGAGAATAAGCGATTGTCGTAGCATTATCGACAACCAAATCTCCTCCGAAAATAATTGCCGCCAGCCCAACTAGCGTAATGAGGATATTCTTCCCCCACTTCACATTATCAGTGGCCTGAATGTCGTCAGGACTTCTTTTTTGTTAAGAATTTTTTATATTTGTTTCGCTAATCTGTAAATCTTTATATTCTTTATATTCTTTTCTAATGTCATAAAAAGTTATGATTAACAAGATCCAAACAACAGGGCTAGATAATGATATACCTACTTGCGAAACACCACCTAATAGAGTAAATACAATAAGAACAGTCAACAAATAAGATGTAAGTGCAATTTGAAATAAGTAACCATATTTTAGAGATTCATTTTTAAGATAACGATTCTCAAAAAAACCTCCAAGTAAAATAAGCAAAATAAGCCCTATGAATAGTAGTTTGGGAATGTAAAACAATTCATTAAAGTTTGAAAAAAAGTCATAAGCCAATAGTACAGTAATATGCAGCACTAGTAATACAATTAAGAACGTATGTCTCCTTTTCATTTAAAGTATCTCCTATTTGTTTACTATACGAGTTAACAGCAAAATAGGATTCAGTAAATTTTCCTATTTACAAATAATTAGTTAAATAGATATACGTTTATATAGGATGTCTAGTTAAGGTAAATGAAATTTGTTTAAATTATAGTTTTAATTTCTTCAACAATAAAAAATACTGACAATTCTCAAAGGTGTATAAAGGAGCATTCCTGTTAGAAGCTTTTTCGGGGACTTGAACACAAAGAGCCCTCTTGGTATGAAGCGGGGTGTCAAATCTGCACGAATTGACCCCTAATTTAAATACCAAGGAGGGCTCACAATGAATTTTACGCAAAATGCTAAGATTAATCAAGTTACAGATAAAACGCTAGTCATCGAAATCGACATTGCCAAACGAACACATTACGCCTGTATGGTGGATGAGCGTGGACTGATCCTGAAGAAATCGTTCCCTGTACATCAATCCAATCAAGGATTCTAATACTTCTATGAATGTATTCTAGACGCTAAGAAACAATTCGGTTAAAGCGATGTCATCATTGGCATCGAGCCTACCGGTCACTATTGGCTCAATTCGGCTTACTTTCTCGACGATCGGGGCATCCCCCTCGTCGTATGTAATCCCATGCATGTAAAGAAATCCAAGGAACTTGACGATAATCTTCAGACGAAGAACGACGCTAAGGATGCCCTTGTCATCGCGCGTCTAATGAAAGATGGTCGTTACAACTATCCACGGAGATTAAGAGAAATAGAGGCTGAATTACGTGTCGGTTCGACACTGATAGGCAACCTTACTGAAGAATTGAACACGATTAAAAACAAGATGATCCGATGGACTGATCGGTATTTTCCTGAATTCCAAACAGTATTTCCGTCCTTTGGAAAATGGTGCTTGCCGATTTGGAATGTACCCCATTCCCGTGTGAGATAGCGAATCAGGAACCGTCAGAACTACTGGCAACCTAACGGACGGTTAAGGGGATGAAATCTTCCCAACTGCCAAAGACGAAAAAGCTAATTGTAAATGCGCGTACTTCTATAGGTGTAATAGAAGGACAACAGATGGCCCGTAATGAAATTGCCACACTTGTCCAGCGTTATCGCCAACTTGAGAAGGAGCTGGCATCACTTCAAGAACAGCTGACAGCGTTTATTCAGGCTACAGTTGAGTACAAATATCTCCAAACAGTCCCAGGACTTGGAGACGCAACCATTATTGATTTACTATCAGAAATCGACAGTTTTGTCCATTACAATCATCCACGTCAATTACTGAAACTGGCGGGATTGACATTGGGGGAGAATTCATCCGGAAAGCACAAGGGACAGAAACGAATTTCTAAAAGAGGAAGAAGCCAGCTGCGTGCACTGCTCTTCCGTGTCATGATGCCAATGGTGCGTCATAACCAGGCATTTAAACAACTGCACGAGTATTACACAACCAGACAAGTAAATCCATTACGCAAGAAACAGTCCATCGTGGTTCTCTGCGGAAAACTACTGAAGGTACTGCACGCAATCTGTACGAAGCACATGGTGTTTGACGCTGAGCAAATGATGAGGGACATTCCCACGCTCGATAGAGTTGCTTAAGCACGACATTCTGAGGGAATGACTAGAAAATTGGATGACACGGAGAAGCTGGCATTATATTATCCATACGACCAATGAGTCCCCAAAGGAGCTTAGCCAGCCTCCGCCTTATGACTAGACCGAACGAAGGTATGTAGGCGCTTTTGACGCCAAGAGACATGGGAGGGTACGTCATCATAAGCAATACGGAGATTCAAAGTGCATCGTATATAGCATCATCATCGCAACCAATATTATCCAGCGATGACAGCGTAGCGCACCCATGGACGTTTGAATACTCAAATATCTAATTATTATTGTTTATCAGCGTGTAAAAAACATTTTTTCGGCACCTTTACAACGGCTTAAACCGTTGATACATCAACATTTATAGAGGGAGTGATTGTACATTCGGATCAAGGAAGTGTGTACACATCATACGCGTACCAATTCTGTATCAAGGATCATGATCTGATCAGCAGCATGTCACGTCGAGAAAACTGTTGAGACAATGCGATGATTGAATCATTTCATTCAAGTCTAAAGTCTGAGGAATTTCAATACGTTAAATTTAACTCACTACAAATTCAAGATGTAGTTGTACGAGTAATCGCTTACTTGAATTATTTTAATAAATAACGAATCCAAGAAAAATTAGGCTACCTGACACCGGTTATGGTGTCGCAGCAGCCTAATTAAGGTGTTTTATAGATGTCTCAAATCGCTATGTCAGTCTACTATATTACTTTTATTTAATAATTGCTTCTCGATCTTTAGCTCTAGACTTTCTAAGCTCTTCTAGCTCACTTCCAATAGGATAGGTAGGTAAATTGGGCTTAATTGCACCTAGCATTACTAACATAAGAGCTTCATCATCCCCATCATTTCTAATGCCCCTATATATACCAGGAGGACTACTAATACAATCCCGGGCATTTAATTTAATTTCATGTACTTCACCTTCACTATTCTCTTGAATTAATGCAGTAACATTACCTTTTAAGACAAAAAATACTTCTTCTACATCATCATGTAAATGTAATGGACCTATGCAACCAGCGGGTAATACCATTGTACTGAGAGTGAAATTCTCTCCAGTAATAATATTGGAATCATTATTTGCAGTTGCACCACGACCTATATACCTCATTTGTGCTCTCCTGTATTTTGGGTTTATCTCCTCTTGAAATTTTAATACATTCCAATCCAAAGACCTGTCATCCAATTTAGCTACATACTTTTTTTCGAATTCTTCAATTGAAAACTTTTCATCTGCCATAGGTGAAACCTCCCTAATTTAGTTTTATATGAAAATTCGGACTGGTCTAGGTATATTAAATTGCGTAATTATAAGATATCTATAGAAATTAGAGTCACTATACGGATTAGACTCTATAGATTCATGAATACATAAAATGTTTAAATTCCCAGAAAACTATTTATTAAATAAACTTAGTTATTCCCAGAGAATCCATATTAATGAAAACACCCCTTACAAATAAGGTCTTCAGCTTATAATTAGGGTTTACCGTGATGTTAAAAAAATATGGTTATATTATGAATTAGAATCCTGTAAATGAAAAAAGCTATTGGTGGGAGTAGCAATTCATTATAATTATTAAAATCTGGGGAGTATATTATTTCTATACAACCGCTTTCCATGGAATGGTAGTAGCGATTAATATTTTTGCATACTACCATTACCTACTTAGTTTGACCACCAAATTCAAAACCACTTCATAAAAGCCAAATCAGGAGACTAAAAAATAGCTAAGCAATGATCAAATCGCCTGCATTTCTGATTGATTTTGAATCTTTTTCTTAGCCTCCTGAACTTCTTTGTTTTCTGTTTTAAGCGTAAACAAGTAAGCGATGAACCCCAAAGCGGTGATAGCAATCAACATGATAAGCGACGGACCGAAGTCTCCTCCGTTAATATCGCGCATCCATCCCATCACATAACTAGAAAATCCGCCGAATATGTTCGTGAAACCCATGAGCCCCGCTGCACGACCAGCAGTTTCTGGCGTTGAAAATTGTACGATAAATAAGTTACTTAAATGAAAGATTCCTCCCAATGTTCCCATTGCAAGTCCTAATGCCAAAGCGGATATGATGGCGACCGAGACTTGTGTGGAAACCGTCAACAAGATTGCACAGGAAGCAAACAAGATCGTTGCTATTAAACTAGGGCGCTTCGTTTTATCTGCTAAATAACCACAGATCAGAACGAAGCCAAGTGCAAACAACCAAGATAAGGATGTGATCCCAGTCATAGCATCTACATCAAAATTCCTGGCTTGCATCAAGTACGTTGGCAGCCAAATACTAATGCCGAAAAATAAGAAAGAAGTGATCACCATACCGAACCAAACAATCCAGTAACGGGAATCTTGAACGTAACTTTTCTTCTTTTCTTCAGTAACCGGAGTATCATCTTGTCTTATGTACGACAATTCTTCTTTGCTGACGCCCGGATGGCTTTCCGGTTCATTTCTAGTTAAGAAAATCAACATCGGCAATACAAGAAGTAAATTCAACCCAGCCAATATAAAGAACGTCGCATGCCAACTGAGCGTGGCAATGATCAATGAAATGAAAACTGCACCGATGGCAGGTCCTGCATAGTTACCCGAAATCCAGGAAGACTGCGCGCGGCCCAATTCGTTTTTGTTGAACCAAGTAGCGATGAATTTCCCACAGACCGGGATCATCATCCCTTCCCCGATTCCTAAGACAATCCGTGTCACCATGAACATTTCATAAGTGGTGGCAAATCCGCCTAGCAGCATTGTCACTGTCCAAATCGAAACTCCAATGATTGCTGTTTTGCGGGCTCCGAACTTATCAATGAAGAATCCCCAGAAAAAGTTGGAGATTGCATACGCTACCATGAAGATAAAGGTTAAGAAGCCAATCTTCGCATTCGCATTGGCTCCTGTCATTCCAAGATCACTTAGAAACTGTGGATCAGTCTGGACAATGGAAATTCCTAACTTGTCAATTTGTCCGAAAAACCATAGAAAGAAAATAGGCGTCGCTATATATAACCATCGTTTGTTGTTTTTGGTATTCATTTTCGTTCCTCCCATACTATCTTATTAAGGAATTTCACAATTGGAGACCCTAAACTTGTATACGATTCACTTTATTGAATTTAATTTTAGTTAATTATCTAAAATACCTATCTCTTACCAGTAAACATATCGATTTCTTACATATAGTAGTAAGCGATCTAACCCATAACCAAAGAGTGATATAAAAATTACGACTGCCAACACTTTGCTTTGGGATAAGGTGGCCGATAAATAAACGAGAAAATATCCAATTCCATTATTTGAACTGATCATTTCTGTCAGTACAGCAATAACCACCCCTATTGGGAGCGCAATTCGGAAACCTGTGAAAATTGATGGCATCGTTCCTGGCAAAAACACTTTCCAAAACAGCTTTCGATCGGTCGCCCCCATATTCTGACCAGACCAAACGTACAAATGATTTACACTTTTCGCACCGTAGTATGTACTCACTACTATAGGGAAAATGCACTCGAGAAAAATGGTAAATATTTTAGAACCAGAACCTAACCCGAATAGGAGTACAAATATAGGGTATAAAGCCACTCTTGGTATAGGATAACCTGCCGTGAAAATTGGTTGCATAAGGTCATCAATAAATGATGACCGGCTCATTTGAATCCCAATTGGAATTCCAACGATTGCTGCAAGTAAGAAACCTACCAAGATCCGATAAATTGTAACTCCCATATTTGTCCATAGATCGCTTGTGGCAAGCAGCTCAACAAATACCAATAGAATTTCTCCAAGACCAGGGAATAACTGTCTTGGAAAAAGTTCTGCCAACACGAACCCTTGCCACAATAGAGCTATTAGTATTAACGCTAAATATTTCACAATAAATTTTTTTATCGCTTTCATATGCGTCCTCCCTCTATGTCCTGGTGTCTATAGCGCTACAAGATTTCGTGACAACAATCGATCTACTATCGATTTTGCCACCATAAGACCCTCCCCCTCAGACCGATTAACAATCGATCGAAAAGAAAACCTAACGCTGCGATAACTATGACTGCAGCAAGAACAATATCCGTACGGCCATATGCATCAGCATTCAGAATCATAAATCCTAAGCCTTTACCAGTTGATGAACCAATCATTTCCGATGAAAACATCATGACAAAAGTTAACGCAAGAGCAACACGCCAACCGTCAAATATTTTAGGGAGGGCCGCTGGAAGTACAACACGGTACAACATTTTGAACTTAGAAGCTCCCATATTTTCCGCTGACCATAGATAAAGTTTATTAATTCCTCGAACACCATCCAATGTTGCAATAAAACAAGGGAAAAAAGCACTCGTGAAAATAATCAGAATCCTTGTCGTATCTGTCACACCGAACCAAACTAAAAACACAGGAAGTAAAGCAATTTTAGGAATCGGATTGAAAAAAGATACGACCGGATCAAAAAACCTTCCAATCGGTTGGAAAAATCCTGCTAAGATTCCCAACCCTGTTCCGAATAAAACAACCAGCAAAAACCCGACAATCGATCGATATAAACTGATTCCTATGTGTGGAAATACTTCACCTGTCATAAAAAATTCACTAATAATCCCAAGAACAACTGCCGGGCTGGAGACATAGGTAGGAAACCAATCCGTCATTGACAGTAGTTGCCATAACGATAAGAAAAGGAGAAGCTCCACCAAAGAAATAACTATAAAGCGACTTTTCTTAAAGCTACTCGGCATTGGATTGACCTCCTATACTTTTCACATTTTCCTCCTCATGCAAAAGATCCCAAATATGATTCCGGTAATCAATAAAATCATAAGACTTTCGAATCGATACATCACGGGGTCTTGGTAATTCAATTTTCAAGATTTCCTTAACTACCGAGGGACGTTTCGTCAAAACAACGACGTAATCACTTAAATAAACCGCTTCTTCAATATCATGTGTAACGAATATCACGCTTTTTTTCGATTCCGACCAGATCCTTTGAAGTTCCACTTGCATCGTCTCTCTAGTTTGGGAATCAAGTGCACCGAATGGTTCATCCATAAGCAGCACTTTAGGGTCAAAAGCAAGCACTCTAGCAAGAGATACTCTCTGCTTCATGCCTCCCGATAACTCGGAAGGCAGATTGTCTTTGAATTCCCAAAGTCCGACAAGTTTTAAGAAGTATTCCACCCGCTCTTTGATATCAGCTTTGGGAAACTTTTGTGCTTCCAACCCCCATGCCACATTGTCGTAAACTTTGCGCCAAGGGAATAGGGTCGACTCTTGGAACATCATTCCCCTGTCCGGAGCAGGTTTGCCAACTTCTTCTCCTCGGACACTTACCACCCCTGATGTCCGTTCAATAAAGCCGCCAACAATATGAAGGAATGTACTCTTTCCACAACCACTCGGGCCGACAACACTTACGAACTCGCCTTCTTTTATATCTAAATCAATCCCTTTGATTGCTTCAATCTCTTCACCTTTACGTTCAAAGACCTTACGCAAGTTAGATATTTTAATCGCACTCTCTTTTGGCTCTACCTTATTTACGGGAACAACTCTTGTCATTACGGATCCAAAACTCATTTTCGCCACCTCCGATAGAAATCCAACATTGAACTTTTTCAAATACAGACCATCCTAAACAATTATACTTCGGTCTACTTGTGTCTTAAGTAAGTGACATAGTTAACCTAAAACCGTCGCATCTTTGTGACAATGGCTACCGGCCAGCATTGTAGCTTCCCTTTACTAAATTTGTAGAGAGTCTATTTCGGACTCCCTCTAAATTTAAATACTTTTGTCATTCACCCCACCCCTGATTGGCCAAGTTATTTGGCTAAGAATGAGTCATCAATCAATTCATCTAAGTCAACTTTCTGTTCAATCCATTCGTCTTCCAGCAAAATTTCTTGGACAAGCTTCCAGCTTTCTTTCGTAAGTGAACTATCGATCGAACGGTTATAATCGACTAGATTGAGATAAATTTCCGGTTCAGAAAGAACAAATTCAGCATCCAGCAACTTTTGACGAGCCTCTTTTTTGTTCTCCACATAGTACCTTGTCATATATTGTAAGTCTTCCACGAGTGCACGAACCGCCTCTTCATGCTCTGCAATAAAGTCGGGATGTAAAAAGAGATTCAGGAAATCTTCGTCTATCGGAACACCATCTTTGGAAGTGAACACTGTTTTTAATTCACCGGCTTCTTGTGCCATTTCATAGAAAGGTTGTGGAAATAAACCGACATCTATCTTCCCACTTTTCACCGCTTCTTCCACTGCCGGAGTTGGAAGCACCGCATACTTTACATCTTTATCAGGATCTAACCCTGCTGCTTTCACAGCCGAACGTGCCCACATATCAGTAGGTGATTTGAAATCAGGGATACCAATTGTTTTGCCTTTTAAGTCGGCCGCTGATTCAAGGCCAGCATCTTTCAGTCCCATGAATGCCGAGTTGAATCCTTCCCCAGGTGTTTCTTTAGCTATGTTTGCAACAATTTTCAAATTGATCCCTTGAGCTGCCGACATAATCGCTGCCCCTTGTCCAATTGATCCCCCTTGAATTTGCCCAGCTCGATAAGCATTCAATCGATCAGTATTCGCCCTAAATTGCTGAAGGTCTATTGTATATTTCTCTCCATAATTCGGCGCCAGATCGGATGCCACTTTAATTAGCCATAAGTTTTCTTCTGTTGCATAGCCGACGCCTAATTTAATTTCAACCGGTCCATTCCCTTTTTCTCCTTCAGCTGAAGCTTTACCAATTTGTTGATCAGCAGAACCACATGCAGCCAATAGTCCGATCATCAATACGAAGACAAAACCTGCAATCATTTTCTTCATTTTCGTTCCTCCAATTTTCTGTTGTATTTCTCCCACAAAATTCCGCCCCCTATTGTAACCGCTTTCATTAAACCTGAATGAATAATGACAAAACAGGATTTTTTATATGTTTTATATGCAAAACATGTTTTTGTAAATCCTATAATTAAATTTTACACTCTTCTGAATTTAATGTCAATAAGATAAAATAAGATATTAATATAGTTTTCTTATAACACTTTATGTGAAGAATCGTCTATTAGCAGACCGGTTTATGCAGTCATTTAAATAAAAAAAGAATCTTGATCGTAGGTTCATCGTACTGACTTCTTACTATGCCTTCCACTATAATTAACGCATTGTATATCTGACAGCGAGTCGATATTGAGAATAAAATATTATTTCGGCTTTTAGAAAGTATATATTGCAATTTTTGTAATAAACCCTGTAGTCCTTCCCAACTTAAAGTGCATGGATAGGGATAATCAATCATAAGAAAAAGACTACATTTCGTTCCTAATCGAAATGTAGTCTTTTTAAATTTGACTGCATGTAGACAAATTATGGTTCCAAAACCATCTGTCTTTGAATTTAATGAGATTGACCTGCAAATAATTTTAACACTACTTTAAACTCTTCTGTGGTGTCCAAATATGCATATTGCCCATTCCAATACTTGCGTTGTTGGATGACGTCATAGTCCTATTCTCGAAAGTCAGGTAACCTTTCTTCCAAATTGTCCAGCTCCAAAGAAATATGGTGAATTCCTTCCCCATATTTCTCCAAATGCCCCTTCCAAACACCCAGGCTTTTTCCTGGTTGAATGAGCTTCACCTTGATTGTTGGTGTTTCAAAAAAATGAATCCTACGTCAGCCTCTTTTGCTTCTCTTTTATATGCTACTTGAGTCACTCCGCAACCCCCGACTCGATTTTTGGGGGAATCTTCAAGATTGGCAAGTCCCCTAAGCGGGCAGCAGACGCATTGATGTCTTCCACTATGAATGCGATTTGTGTGATAGTCCGTGAGCCAAACAGTAGCTCGGCAATATCATCCCCACTTTTTTAGGCTGGGGCGTTTCTCTTTCAAGCAATTCGAATACAGTTTACAACGAAGCTTCTGTATCTAAATAGGCATAACGCCCTTTGTTTACAGATGTGAATTTACCTGAATGTAGCAACGGATAAACTCTTGTAGCAAAAGTTTCGAGACAAGGAGCAATTTTGTCTACAACAAAAGCAAGGTGATGAATCCCTTCTCCGTATCCCACCAAATAATCTTTCATCGTGTTTGGTTCATCATTCACTTCCATCAGTTCGATTTGGATTTACAGTGTGTCAATGAGTACAAACTTACTCTGCGTATCTGAGGTGACTCCTTTATGAAACACTTGCGATTGGTCATGGGCACCTGCCAAAAAATATTCCGGTTCCATAAAGCCAAGCAACTTGCTGAATGATGATATGGCTTGATCTATATCCTTTACGATGAAATCGATTTGTTCTATTGAATTGTTCCGAGCATTCTTTTATCAAGACTGCACCATATCTCAGTAATCAATTTCGCCTTAGAACGACCTATTATCAGAAAGTCGTACCAGGCATCCCTCTCACACCAAGCCCTCCGTCACTCTCTATGATGGTTCCTGTTATCGCCTTAGCGTTATCAGATGCCAATAGGACATAGGCGCCGTTGTGATCACTTGCTTCCTGAGCAATTTGCAGTGGATTTCTACTTGCAATATTTTTCTTTCTCGTTTCCTTATCTATCTGTTTTACGCTATCTTGCAGGCATGGGATCGCAGTGATTTCCGTGACCGTTCCACCAGGTGACACGCCATTTACTCTAATCTCAGGAGCCAACTCATAAGCCAACTCTCGGATAAGCCCTACAATCGCATGCTTACTTGCCGTGTAAATAGGGCCTCCGCCATTCGGATAAAACCCGGAATTGGAAACAGTGAAGATGATATTCCCTTTCGTTTTCTTCAGCTCTTCAGCAGCAGCTTTTGCCGCCAATAAGCCCCCTTTTACATTTATATCGAAAATAGTTGAAAACGCTTCATCCAGATGCTCTTCTGGCAGTCGCTCCAATGTGACAAAGCCATCGAATACGCCTGCATTGGAAACTAATATATCCAGTTTTCCAAACTTCTCCACCGTTTTTCGGACAACTTCTTGATGGCTTGAATATTTTGTTACGTCGCCTTTCACTGTTAAAATATTGTCTTTAAATTCTTCTTGTAACGCATTCAGCTTCTCTTCTGACCTTCCCAAAATACAAACTTTAGCACCTTGATGTATATACTCCCTTGCGACTGCTTCCCCAATGCCGTTCGT
Organism: Sporosarcina sp. P25; assembly: GCF_002743235.1. Lineage (NCBI taxonomy): Bacteria > Bacillati > Bacillota > Bacilli > Caryophanales > Caryophanaceae > Sporosarcina > Sporosarcina sp. P25. The sequence goes on along the minus strand of NZ_PDYV01000027.1, from coordinate 15,184 downwards.
TCCACCTGTCACAATTGCAACTTTTCCATCCAATGATTCCATCACTTTTACACTTCCCCACTATAAAGTTAATCCTTTTTATAACAACTGTAGCTACCCTAATTTTAACGGGTAGCTACATATTGAATGACTATTAAACAAAAATCGCCAAGTTTCTTGTTCCTAAAGACGTCTGATCTGCTAAGAACCAGCGTGATACTAACTTCCAATCACCATTTTCTTTGCGGAGTACGTCTTTACGCTCTCCCGAGATTAAGTCAGCAGTCGTATCTGTACTTCTACTTCTATACAACAGCAAATTACTATGGACAGCCACTTCATTTTCCGACACTTCTTTGATCTTCACATTCGAAACATTCCTTCTTGTACGTGATGGTGGCAATTCAGCCCACGCCATATCTGTTTTCATACGATCGATTCGAAGTTTCAAAGTTGTCGAATCATCGTCGAATAGTAAGGTAGCTTCTGAGTAATCAGGTTTTGACTTTTCCATTTGATTGATTCTTAAAGGCATTGTATAACTGATTTCCTCAGACAACAGTTCATACCAACCATCAAAATTCAATTGATCCAAAAGCTCTGATTCTTTATAAAGCCATTGCTCAATTTCATGTTGCAATATAATATCCTCATGCATCCCATTCACCTCTTATTCAGCCGTTATTTGATCAAGCCAGTTTCTGAAAAATGCTCTGGAGTTCGCTTCATTAAATTTATCTTTATAAACAATACCAGGTCCAACGAAGTCTTCTACTGGCTCTTGATGCATACCCATCGTGTAGTTAAAGACAATGTTCTCATGTAAATGATATGGACTTTTACTGTTTTGTGTGATATCTGTAAAATTTTCTGTATCGTCTTGTTCGAAAATTCCAGAAGCTCCGAACGTTAGTGTAAAAGCTTGTTCTGATAATCTCTTCCATTCTTCTGTTGCATTTTTTTCAACAAGCATCCAAGATGATATCTCCATGGAGTCTGGTCCCGTCGGCTTCCAGATACGAAGGGATGTATGAGAGATTTTCTGGCCTTTTAAATCCATCGAAGAAATGAGAATCATAATATTCGGAGAGACACAAACAATCATATTCTTCATCTGCTTCAAAATGTCGTATTGATCTTCATTGAGTCGTTCTTTATATTCATCAATTAAGCTTTCAGGAAAGGCAAAACCGTCAGGGTTCGGCATGCCTAAATTCAATCCATGCCCGTTCCCCGTATAAATCTGGTAACCATATTTTGAATAGTCCCCTGTCGGAACAAGGCCTAATTTTGCAATCGATCCGTGAGAAACCAATGTATGGTAAGAGTCAGAAATTGTATTGTCTGATCCCAGTTTCCAAGTTCCATCTACATTCCATTTTTGTGGAAGACCTACAACCTCCATTTCTGCACGGTTAAATGCCAGGTCGAGATACCATTTAATATCTCCTAAAAATTCTTCGAGGGAAACAGCTTCAGAATTAAGCGTTGCAAAAATCAAGTCTGCATAGACATCATGACGAATTTCCTTCAAGCCCATTTTACTTTTATCCATCGTTTCACCGTAAACGACTTTCTGGAACGGAATCCCGATCAAGTCACCAGTGTTTTTAAAGTTGAACCCATGGTAAGGACACGTAAAGTTTTTTTGATTTCCATTATCCATCCGGCAAAGTTTCATACCGCGATGTGTACAAACATTTAGCAACACATGAATTTCACCATCTGCACCATGTGTGACGATGACGCTCTGTCCGCCCATTTCCCGTGTCACAAAATCTCCTATGTTCGGTATTTCCGACTTATGGGCGACAAATAGCCAGTCCTTTAAGAAAATTTTCTCCATCTCAAGCTCATAAACTTTTGGATGTGAGAAAATATAAGATGGAATCAAGCCTTCTTCTGGCTTAACTGTATCTTTTAAGTATTGAATCAATTCACTTCTTGTCATTTCGTCTAGCCGCGGAACTTGTTTAGTACTCGTAGTAGTCATACAAACGACCTCCTTATTTTTATAAGCCGATCTTTATAGTAGATTGCAACTTTTTCAATGTACCTAGCACACTTAAAGCGGCTAACATACTCGTGTTAGGGTTCGTACGCATCGGCTCGTTTTCAATTTGAAACGTCATAGACCCAAAAGTACCTTCCGCTTGAATTTGATGATGATTTTTCGTCACTGTCGAATCGGCAATAATTTCAACTTTCGTATTTTCCACTCCGATCCCAGCGAGTGATAATACAATCGAAACATTGATATTTTTAGGGAATTTTTCAATCGCTTCTGCAGCTGATCCTTGGAAAATCACTTTTTCCCCTACGATGTCCTCTCCAAATGAATGCGCCGGTTTCCTCGTTGTTAATGAAACCCTTTTCAATTCTCCTAATCCATTTGCATTTTGGATTGCATCTATTCCTCCTATTGCACCGGATGGTAAATAAATTGAATGTTTGTGTTTTTTTCCTAATAATTTAACTTCTTCTAAAAATGCCTCATCAGCTAGTGCTCCGATACTAATGATGATCACTTCTTTTTTCTCAAGCACCTTTGGAACGTGCTGATGAGCCGTTGCTACGTTGGCTGCTTCCACTACGATGTCTATATCGGATTCGAGAAATTGATCGATATCATTGAACAACTGGACTCCATAATCAGCAGCTAGCTGTTCATATTTTTTTAAGTTGCGGACAAATAAGCTCTTCACTTTCAATCCGTCCAACTGCATTTGCTGTATTTCTTTTATGATGAATGTCGCAATGGAACCGGCTCCGATAATACCTATGTTCATTCAGACAACTCCTTATTCGGCAAATCCATATGAATCAGTGAAATGTTCAAAGCCGCCAAATTCTGTCACGCTCGATAGACCACTTTCTTTGATTCCTGGAAAATCGAGGCGTAAATCTTTGAAAATCGTATGATTGTTAAAGAATATGGCGCCAGCTTCGATACGATCAGCCAACCGTTTTGCTGCTTCGATGTCAGTTGTCCAAATGGATGCCCTTAATCCATATTCCGAATCATTCGCATATTTGATTACTTGCTCGGTATCATTGAACGACATCACCGGAATGACAGGACCAAATTGCTCCGCTCTCATGATCTCACTCTCCTGATGCACATTTGTAACGATGGCCGGAAGCATGAAATATCCGTCTTCCCATGTATCCTCGTTTAGTTTTCTACCAAAATAATGCACTTTGGCACCTTCTTTTTCTGCATGGTCAATCAAATCTTTCACGAAACGAAATTGTGATTCATTATTCAATGGACCCATTTTGACATCCGGTTGGATCCCGTTTCCGACAATTGTTTTGTTAAATTCTTCGCTTAGTTTATCCAACAACTCTTCGTATCGAGTTTCGTGGACATAAATGCGCTTAATGGCAGAACATACTTGCCCAGCACCTTTCAAAACTCCATTTCTTAACTTTAGGATTGTTTCCTTGTTCAAATCGGCATCGGCCAATATAATGGCAGGGTCATTACCGCCCAGTTCCATATTCAATTTCTTCAAAGTAGACGAAGACTTTTCCATCAATACTTTTCCTGTATTTGTGCCACCTACAAACGCAATTGTCCGGACCCGTTCGTCCTTCGCGATTCGATCTCCAATAAGACCACCCGAACCTGTCACAACGTTCAATACCCCTGGCGGTAGACAGTCAGCAAGCTCTTTCATGAAGACCATAATTGTCAATGGACAATCTGTCGCAGGTTTGAAAACGACTGTGTTTCCTGTCAAAATAGCCGGTATGACCCGCTTGAACGTTAAGATCATCGGGGAATTCCATGGGGTGATGATTGCCGTCACACCTCTTGGACGTCTCCGAATTTCGACCTGTTGGGCCTGTCCGGACAAATCTCTTGGCTCATACCAGTTTTTCAGGTTTTCCGGCAACTCATTTAAAATCTGTACACATCTTTGAATATCTAACTTGCCTTCTTGCAGAGTTTTACCATTTTCTCTGACAAATAAAGTCGTATATTCATCGACACGGTCTTTCACACGCTCCCATACTTGGTGAACACGCTCAATTCGTTCATCCAATGATGTTTGCGACCATGTTGGATACGCATCTGCCGCTGCCGTAATCGCCCGGTCTACATCTTCTTCGGATGCCAGCCCGATAAAACCGACGACTTCACTTGTGACGGCAGGATTGATGACGTCTTTGTGCCTATTTAACGTTTTCCATTCACCGTTCACTAATATCTTTCCTGAAATTTGCAAAGTTGCTTCCGTTTTATAGACCAATTTGTCTCCCTCATTTCCATTGAACGATCTTATTTTATTCTTTTCGGTTGAAATGACGAAGCGACACCCGGGGGCCCCCCGAATGGTTTAGCCATCGGTCCTACTGCTTCCATATCGACGACAATCAAAGTCATCTTATCTGACCCTGTAGCATTCTCCAATGCTTGGTCAAATGCATCGGCAGAACCTACTCTCGTTGACCCTATCCCCATCGAATGTGCCAGCTGTACAAAATCCGGACTGACCAAATCGACACCGACTTGTCGGCCATATGCTGCGTCTTGAATATTTCGAAGTACACCGTAACCGCTATCGTCAAACACAAGTATGATCATCGAAAGGTTCTCTTGGACTGCTGTTGCAAGTTCACCAATATTGACCATGAAGCCGCCATCCCCTGCTAATACGACAACCCGTTTATCAGGGTTTGCTTTTTGTGCGCCGATTCCTGTCGGTAAGGCTTGGCCAATTCCGCCTCCCGAGGCATGAATCGAATGGCGTGGTTTATAAATCTCGAACAGTCGGCTTCCCCAAACATTCGCTGGAACGGTAACGTCCCTTACAAAAATTGTTTCTTCGTCCAGTCTGTTTCTCATACTGTCCAAAATGTTTTCATAAGGTCCTAATGTTTTGCGTAACTTGGCTCTGAGCGTTTCACGCAATTCTTGCACATTTTCACTATATTCACCGCTCGGCATTGTGTAACCGCTTTCTTCTAGTAGAGTGACAAGACTCTCTACGACCGTTTTAATATCTCCGACTAACCCATACTTCGCTTCATAATTTCGGCTGACCGCCAAATAATCGGCATCAATTGTAATATGATTTTCCGGTACTTCAACTGACCAGCCGGCAGTTTCATTACTCCGGAAACGTACACCAATACTAATGAGTACATCAGCATTCGCCAAAAATTGCTTTGTTTCTGGAGAAGCCCCAAAATGTCCAATACATTGCGGATGATCCTCCGGAATGATTCCTTTAGCTGATTGGCTCGTAATGACAGGCGCGCCCGTCATTTCCGCCAACTGTCTGATTTGTTCGGAAGCACCTGACAAAATCGCTCCGTTTCCGACCCATAATACTGGTCGCTTCGCTTCTTTCATCGCCTGCACAACCGCTTCAGGTACAATGAATTTTTCTTGTATTGAAGAACTATTTGCCAATTCATCGTAAATCGGAGTATCTGGAATAATGGCTGATTGATAATCAATTGGTATTTCAACACTTATTGGACCTGATGGTACTTGAAATGCTTCCTTGATCGCTTTTCGGATAAACCCAGTTGCCTGCTCCGGAACCTTTAGTTGGTAAGCTTTTTTACAAGCTCCCTCCATCATTTGAAGCTGATTTTTACATTCGTGGATATAACCTCTACCTGTCCCAATCTGTTCAGAAGAAACTTCACCGGTTATATGTAATAGGGGAACACCGGCACTCCAGGCTTCCACCAAAGCACCTGCTGCATTTCCTGCGCCTGTGCCTGTACTTGTAATTGCCACGCCTAGCTTGCCAGTCGATCTTGCATGTCCGTCAGCCATATTCACTGCGCCACTCTCTCCACGTGCACAAACTAATTCAATACTTCCTTCACGTAAAATCGCGTCGTAAATCGGCATATTATGAATACTCACAATCCCGTAAGCGGTTTCAACACCCGCATTGACTAATTCCTTTACTATTGCATCCGCTACCGTAAACTGCAATTGTGTACTTTCCACTCCAAGTCCCCCTTGTCCTATAAAACTTTACTTAACCCACCCGATACTTCTATATTTGCACCTGTGACATAGCTGGCACGTTCTGACGCTAAAAACAAAATGACATTTCCGACTTCTTCAGGTAAACCGACCCGAGCCAGTGGGATTTTTCTATTTTCCGCCAACTCTTTATAATACACTTCCGGATCCACATCTGGTGCTCGTTCCAATCTTCGGCGTTCCCATTGGTCCGTTTTGATCAACCCAAGGCTAATTGTATTGATGAGTATATTATCTCTCGCCAACTCATGCGACAAACTTTTCGTCATATTCAACAATCCCGCTCTCGTTGCGGCAGTTGCAACCATGTGTGGTTCCGGCTCTTTGGAAAGTGTCGCATTCATATTGATAATTCGACCTTCCCCTTGTGCTTTCATGAACGGAACAACTGCTTGGACCGCGTAAATGACTGCAAAATATTTCAGATTGATTTGTTCTTGCCATTGCTCATCCGTAATGTCGAAGAAGTGTGACATAATACTCCGCCCTGCATTATTGACAAGTACGTCAATTCGTTTGAAATGTTCGCCCGTCGCATTAATGAATGCTTCTACGTCTTCACGCTTGGAAACATCACATGTTAGGCCGAATAGATTTTCCCGATTTGAATCGTTTGTCAACTTTTCGACTGCTTGGTTTAAGCGATCTTGGCTCCGTCCGCAAATAGCGACTTTCGCCCCCTCTTCCAGTAGCATCTTCGTTGTTTCAAAACCGATACCCGCCGTGCCGCCCATGACGACAACAACTTTGTCTTTTAAATTTAAATCCATACTACTCAGCCACCCCTTTTTTCCATCACTTCGTATTTACTAAAGCCCAACCGGGATCCGGCTCTCCCGCCATCTTCACTCTAGTTTCTGGCGAAGGCGGTCCTGCAATTCCCCATCTATCCGATAAATGCGGTACTCGCTTCCAAACTTGCGCGCGCCATGTTTTTTTATCTTCAATCACATCTACATAACATGTGTACTCCATGACAAACCCGCCTGGATCTTGGAAATAACAGAAGATGTTATTGCCTGGTCCGTGTCTTCCCGGTCCCCAAATCTCTTTGTATCCTTTCTTCCGGACATTGCCGATTCCACGCATCACTTCATCCACACCTTCCACTTCATAGGCGATATGGTTGAGCGATGCATGTTCAGCCCGGTTAAACGAAATTTCATGGTGATTTTTATCGCACCGCAGGAACACCATCTGATCCTCACTCCAATCTGAAACCATAAAGCCGAGCACTTCAGTGAAGAAATCCGTTGACCGTTGGATATCAGTTGTGTTTAAGACGATATGGTTCAAGTAAAGCGGGTTCGAATCGACTTTTCTTTGCCATGGTTCTGTATGGATGTCTACCCATGTTGAAAGTTCATAGCAACGGTTTTCATAGTCTACGAAACGAAGGCCATAACCGCCCCCCACTTCATCTAGATAGCCCGGCTGTTGGATGATCTCCACGCCTTTCTCTTTCAGAAAGACCGCCGCTTTGTCTACTGCTATTTTGTCCACCATTCCAAATGCAATGTGATGGAGACCTCTTCTTTCTCCTCGTTGCAGATGAAGGATATGATGTTCAGGACTTGAACCGCGGAAATAGACATGATTGTCATCTTGTGAGACAACATCCAATCCCCATACATCCCTATAAAATTCGATTTGTTCTTCCAGGTTAGGTGTTATTAAACTTATGTGGCGCAAATGTGTTATTTCAAGCATTGAGTTTCCCCACCTCTCCAATCTTTCTTTACTAAATGACATAGAATAGTAATTTTTTTACTCAAGCGGTTTTTTTCAATATCCTTCGTTTTGCATAGAAAACATTGTTTCTAATACTAATATTCACATTATCTTACTTGTGCATTTTTGTCAATACAGTTTTCAGACTTATCAAAAATTAACTTAAAGTCAGTAACTAGGCACAGCTACAATTTGCTGAAAGACGCAAATGATGTATATGCCTAGTAGAGTGCGACTTCTTTTGTAATACAGATTAGATAGTCAGAACCATAAATGAGGATATTTCTCTAGCTACTTGACAAACTGCCGGGATAATCTTTTCTTCCATCAGCTCTTCGTTGGCCGCATGTTGTGTAATCGCTATGTTTATGGCAGCAATCACTTTATTGTCTTTCCCAAAGATCGGGCAAGCGACAGACCAAACTCCTGTTTCAAACTCCCCTTTATGGAAGACGTAGCCTTTTTCTTTAATGGATTGTAATTCATCACGCAATTTTTTGACTTCCACTATCGGTGCATCGGGTATCTGCAATACTTGCAGCTTTGACAACAACTCTTCTTTATTTTCTTCGGGTAAATGTGCCAATAGACATTTCCCCATCGCTGTAGCATGGACAGGCAGATGTGATCCGACGTTAATTGTAATCGTAGCGACACTTCTAGCCGGATACCTGGCGATATACACTATGTCATTCCCGTCCAATATCCCCATATGTGAAGACATGCCCGTTTCATCTCTTAACTTCTCCAAATAAGGCGCCGCTAGTTCTGGTAGTTCGAGACTGTTCAAATAAGTGTAGCCTAGTTCAAGTACTTTCGGTCTAAGTCCATAGCGCTTCGTATGACTATCTTGATAAATATAACCGCACTCTTCCAATGTATACAAGATGCGATAAGGCGTTGTTCGGCTGACACCTAAATTACTTGCAATTTCTGCCAAGGACAAAGTCTGATTTTCTACACTGAACATCTTTAAAACTTCCAATCCACGTAAAATGGAATTTGAAAGATATTTTTCATTATCACTTTTTTGCTTTTCCAATTTCTTTTTTGTGATCTCCACTATCTATTCCTCTTCTCTTAAAAAATCTAATACATATTTATTGAATACTTCCGGTTTTTCCAAGTAACTGAGATGGCCCGCATCCGCTATTGTCTTCAAACGTCCGTCTTTCAGCCTTTCGACAATAATTTCCGACTCGCTGACAGGCGTCACCTGGTCCTCTTCTCCACAAATGACAAGAGTCGGAACCATAACTTTTGAATACTCATCCATTTGATTCAAGTGGTATAAACTGTTGGCAACTGATTTATAACCTGCCAGTCGGACTTCAGCCATAATGTTTTGCGCATATTCCAAAATTGAAGAATCTACATTTGCAGCGAGCAGTGCAGACGTTCTTTGTCTTGCTAATTCTTCTGGTGGAGTATTTTCTACGAGATCATGCCGAGCTTTTCTTTTCTTTATATTTTCTTCTTCATTGAGCCCAGCCGCTCCCCGGGTCGGTGCAGCAATCATCAATTTGGTAACCATTTCAGGAAATCTTATCGCAAAATCGATCGCAATTGCCGCCCCCATCGAATGCCCTAACAAATAAACTTCCTCTAATAGAAGATCATCAAGAAACTTCTTTAAATGATCCGCAAACTGGGAAAAATGTTGTAATTCTGGAACAGGGTCCGCACTTTGACCGTAACCGGGAGCATCCCAAGCAATTACCGTATAATCTTTCTTCAGCCCTTCCAATTGATGGATCCATGACTTCGAGTTATTTCCTAAGCCATGCAATAAGACAAGCGGTGGTCCACTTCCTTTACTGAGATAATGAATAGGCAGATCCACCAACTCCACTTTCGACATAAAACCCCTCCTCAAGCATTTTTATCGTTTTTTCTATGTTTTATCAATAAAACAAAGTTCCCGATATTAATATTAATTGTACGTACTTATTCTTCGTAAAGTCAAGCGACTCCTAAGTTCCAAACTGACTATTACCAAAATACACTATATTCAAATAACATCTTAAAACAATCAAAAAAGGAAATAAGAAGCGACCTCTTATTTCCCCCATCTATTATTGAAATAGTGAATCTACACCGTCATTACACTATAAGAAGGGAGACTTCTATCTTGAGATATTATTTTTCTACTACAAGTAGAAACGGTTCGTCTGCTACTTGTATCGAGTCTGTTGGACATCCCTCACAAGCATCTATAAGATCATCTACTAAATCTTCTCCTATTGGCGTAACACCTGTATTATCGTCGAGAATACTATAAGATAGCCCATCATCATCATAATCAAATATATCGGGGGCAGTAGCTCCACACGCACTGCAAGCGATACAAGTCTCTTGTTCTACTAATGTATACTTCTTCATATCGTGATTCCCCTTTCATCTTCTATTGTCAATTGCGCCTCCGCACAATTAGATTTATTTATGTCTTTCAATCTTGTGTAAAAAAACTAGATGAACTCGTTTACAAGTTCCCTAAAAAGTTCAGGTTGTAAATCGAGGTTCATATGCGCCAAGGGTTGCTCTGCATACCCTTTTACTAACTCTTGATAAGAAGGCTTCTCTTCTTGATAAACAATTCCAGTTACCAGGCTATTATGTTTCATTAAAGTGTTCATGGCCATTTCACGGTTGGAAGAATCATATCCTTCTAGATCACTCAATTTGGTCAAATTCTCTTTGAACCAATCATACGTATTCACTTTATTGTATGTGACACATGGACTATAGACATTAATAATTGAAAAACCTTTATGTTGTATTCCTGCTTCCACTGTCGCAGTCAATTCCTTAATATCCGCTGAGAAACATTGTGCCACAAAGCTAGCTCCACTAGTTATCGCCATCTCCATTGGAGATATTGCTTTTTCAATTGATCCTTCCGGTGTCGATGATGTAATAAACCCATCCTCTGAACGCGGTGATGTCTGACCTTTTGTTAATCCGTAAATTTGATTATCCATTACGATATAAGTAATATCCATATTACGCCGCATCGCATGAATCGTATGTCCAATCCCAATTGCAAAACCATCACCATCTCCTCCAGCCGCAACGACAGTAAGATCACGATTCCCCATCTTTACTCCTTGAGCAATCGGAAGCGCCCTTCCGTGGATTCCATGTAGACCGTATGATCTAATATAGCCTGAAATACGACCGGAACAGCCAATTCCAGAGATAACCGCCAGATCTTCTGGAGAAAGATTTAGATTAGCTGCAGCACGCTGGATCGCTGCTTGTACAGAGAAATCTCCACAACCTGGACACCAATTTGGCTTCACACCATTTCTAAAATCTTTAATTGTTGATGTAGACATGTTCTAACAACTCCTTGCTCGCATCGTAAATATGGTGTGGTTGGAATGGATCACCATCATATTTCAACATGCTTTGAATTTTATCGACATGACCAACATTCATTTTTATAATATTGGCAAGTTGCCCCGTCGCATTGCTTTCTGCAACAAGTACATGATCTGCCCCGACTATATAAGGCTTGATAGCTGCTGTCGGGAATGGGTGAATGAGTCGAATTTGCAAGTGATTTACGTTCAATCCTTCTTCTCTCAGACGGTGGACAGCTTCTTCAATAGCACCACGCGTTGCATTAAATCCTATTAGTAAAAGATCTGTTTCTGTTGTTGGAACATTCACTGTGATTGGATTTGGGAATCGTTCTGTCAAGTCGGATAATTTACGCATTCTTTTATCCATTTGTTGTTTACGATTACTTGCAGTTTCATTTGGTCTACCTGTTTCGTCATGCTCGACACCAGTTACATGATGAATGCCACCTTTCACCCCTGGAATCACACGTGCAGAGACACCATCGTCTGTTACTTCATAGCGTTTAAAATAGTCCTTTTCTTCCGTTTGTTCAATATCAGTTGTAATTAACTTCCCCCGTCGAATGTGTACTTTATCAAAATCAAAAGGTTCTACGGTTTGTTTCGCTAACGAAAGCTGTAAATCGGACAATAAAATAACAGGGCACTGGTACTCATCTGCAATATTAAATGCTTCTATCGTATCGTAAAAAGCCTCTTCAGCTGTACTTGGAGCAATGACAACCTTTGGAATTTCTCCATGATTCCCATAGATCATCGCCATTAAATCAGACTGTTCTTGCTTTGTCGGTAATCCAGTAGATGGCCCACCACGCTGTGTATCAACAACAACAAGAGGTGTTTCGGTCATGCCGGAAAGACCAATCGCTTCCATCATTAATGATAATCCAGGTCCAGATGAAGCAGTGAAAGAACGAGCACCCGCATAATTAGAACCGATTGCCATTGTCACAGCGGCAATTTCATCTTCTGTTTGAATGACTGTCCCACCGACTCTTGGAAGCTTTTTAATTAAATACTCCATAATATCAGAGGCTGGTGTGATTGGATATGCAGGCATAAAGCGAACCCCTGCTGTCAAAGCCCCAAGCGCAATCGCATCATTACCAATCAGAAACATCCGTTTATGAGTATTTTCAGCCTTTGCAAGATATAAAGTTGAGGCTTTTTCTCCAAGGCTTTTTTGCATATACATATACCCTTCTTGGATAGCCTTCATATTTTTCTGAACCATATCTCCGCCTTTTCTATTAAATATCTCTTCGATAACAACAGAGAAATCCTCAACCTCCAAATTCATAACGGCACAAGTAGCACCGATCGCTACCATATTTTTCATCAAAGAAGTGCCGAGGTCGGAAGCGATATCAGTAAATGGAACAGGATATAGTTCAGCCTTCGAGTCTTCCGGCTTCACTGGTTTAAATTTCGTATCAGCAATGATAACACCTTTTTCATGTAATTCAGGATAGTTTAGATCAATCGTTTCTTGATCGAATGCAAGAAGTATGTCTAAATTATCGGCAACTGCCTGGACTTTTTCAGTACTAACGCGAATTTTATTGTTCGTATGACCACCTTTAATTCTAGATGAAAAGTGGCGATATCCATATAAATAAAAACCGAGCCGGTTCAGAGTTTTGGAGAAAATCTCACCCGTACTTTCAATTCCTTCCCCTTGCTGTCCTCCCACTTTCCACGAAAGATCTGTTTTCATGAAATCTGCCCCTTTTAGCACGGTTACTGTTAAAATCATATAAGTTAACATTCAACCGCTGATTTTTGTCGATAAAATTACGATAGATAGCAATTCGGACAGTAAGCCGATAGTTATAGCCAAAATAACTTCAACATATATATTATCGTAAAACTTTATGCAAAGATTGCCGTACTATGTTTCGGTTGTAAACGTACATTCGGGTCAATGTACTGCTTTGCATTACTAACTGCGACCGGTGCCTCACCGAATCCAGTGGCAATCAGTTTTACTTTCCCTTCATACGTTGCAATGTCCCCCACAGCATAAATGCCAGGAATGTTCGTTTCCATTTTATTGTTAACGATTATGCAATTTTTCTCAATCTTCAATCCCCAATCTTTAATTGGACCGAGCGCGGAAACGAATCCATAGTTGACGATAAAGTCATCGACATCAATCACTTCACAGTTTTCAGTTTTAGGCTCTTCGATGACGATTTGTTTAATACCACCTTCATCTCCGATCAGTTCAGACGGAATATAAGGGGTTTTGATTTCCACACTGGATTTTTTCAAATTTTCCACGCTATGTTCGTGAGCGCGGAATTTATCGCGTCGATGGATGATGGTAACTTTTTTCGCAATCGGTTCGAGCATCAATGCCCAGTCGACCGCCGAGTCTCCCCCGCCACATACTGCCACTTCTTTATCCGTAAACCTATTTAAGTTGTCAATGAAATAATGAAGGTTTTTCCCTTCGAATTGCTCCGCGCCTTTAATCCCTAAGCGACGAGCTGCAAATGCTCCGTTCCCTGCCGTAATAATGATCGTCTTTGAAAAATGAATTTCTTGATTCGTTTGGAGTTTAAAAATCCCGTCTTCTTGACATTCCACCGTTTGTACAGCTTGCTCCAAGCAGATTGTCGTTGGGAACATATTCACTTGTTCCTTTAAATTATCGATCAATTCTTGGGCACGGACTTTTGGCAATCCAGCAATATCGTAAATATACTTTTCCGGATAGAGTACTGACAACTGGCCACCTAACTGAGGTAAACTTTCTATAATCTTCACACTAGCTTCCCGCATTCCTCCATAGAATGCAGTAAACAACCCAGCAGGGCCACCTCCAATTATTGTGATGTCGTATACTTTCTCATCGATTTTCATTTTAAATTCCTCACTTTCCTTCGATTGATGTCGATGCACCTCTACCGTTAAGTAAAATATGAAACTATGTAATCAATTACGCCGAGGCGTAATTGCATCCAGATTAAGAACGCAAGTCATCTAGAGTTTGGATGACCTGCTAAACTGGATAATTAAAGCGCTATCATTTTGTCACTTTTAGAGATGAAAGTCTTCTATGGTAGACGCCTCTACATTCTGTGCAAAAATATTTTTTGATTAAAGATCAGTTGATCCATCGATAAATTAGCGGTCTGCCTGCGCAACAATCGCTTCTCTTTCTTTCGCACGCTCAATGCGAATTTTTTCAAGTTCGCTGCCTTCTGGATAAGTCGGTAGTTGTGGTTTTGCCGCACCTAGCATAACAAGCATCATCGCATCTTCTTTTCCATCGTTGCGGATACCACGCTGAATGCCGGGTGGTACGCTGACACAGTCGCGCTTATTCATTTTTATCTCATACTCTTTTCCTTCATACTCTAAAAGGACCGTCATTTCACCTTCCAAAATGAAGAACACTTCTTCTACGTCTGAGTGTAAGTGCAATGGGCCAATTGAACCAGCTGGTAAAACCATCGTGCTTAATGTGAAGTTATTTGCTTCAATTACATTTGAATCTTTGTTTGCTGTTGCACCACGTCCAATATAGCGCATTTGTGCACGGCGATATCTCGGATCTAATTCTTCTTGGAACTTTAAAACGTTCCAGTCCAACTTTCTATCTCCCAATCTCGCAATATATTTCTTTTCAAAATCCTCTACTGTTGTGAACTCCATGTTTTCTTCCTCCCTATTTTTAGACCTCTTGACGAAAACGCTTATTCAAAGAAGTCTGCTGTTTTATATAGAAAACAATGTTTCTATATGGTCATATCATACTTCTAAATAAATTCATTGTCAACATAAAATTTAAAATCTTCTAATAATTAGCTTGGTGATTATTGAGATGCTATGAAAAGATCGAACATTATCCGAAGATTGTGTGACGGCATTTGTGGCTGGTGAATCCGTTTGAAACCGCAGTTATTCACTTGGATGGAGGATGTACATCTCGTGCTGCTCGGTCCGATAAATCAGATGTGGTGAAAGGACTCGACCAAGGTGCGGATGATTATATTACGAAACCATTTGACGAACGCGAACTCACAGCAAGAGTACGTGTGGCATTACGACGTACAGAAGAAGAAAATCAACCAAAGAC
>NZ_PDYV01000026.1:0-26733 GCF_002743235.1 Sporosarcina sp. P25 | reverse complement strand
GTACGCTCCCTTCTTCACTCGATCACTTCCTAGCACTTCACTACAACTCGACACCCAGTAGATGAAAAATCGATTAGCTCGAGTTTCATTTGCTGGCATCAATTAAGATACTCATTTTGTTTATGTCATCGTTAGATGCACAAACTGTATTTCGTTAACGTTTTGCTGTTCAGTTTTCAAGGTTCGTGTTTTTCGCTTTATGCTTCTTGCAAAAGCAACTTCTCTAATATAACTCATCTTGCTCTCATTCGTCAAGTCTTTTTTAAAATTCTTTTTTCGAATGTGTTGTGCGCGTTGTTAGAACGTTTCTCCCAAGCGACATTTACTATAATAACATGATGCCAAAGAATAAGTCAACAACTATTTCAATAAAAGTTATAGAGCGATCGTAGAATCGCTCTACGACAGCTACCGAGCTCTTATAATACGGTACTCTCTATGAAATAGCAACTCATTTTTAGAAGGCACTTGCGTAATTTCAATTAGATGCTTATCAACTAAATATTCGATAAAGAACTCTAAATCCGAGGAATATAACGATAGCTCGTCCTGTTCATGCAATTGCTGAACGGTCCATGATTCCTTTTCACTCATAATATCCAACAAATGTACAGCTGCTTCATTTGTATAGTTATGGATGAAGAACTCACTTGCCAAGAACACTAAATCCAAGCGCTTCTCTAGTTCCTCTTCACTGCCAATCAATTCTTCATACAACTTAAAAACAGCAGGATCTATTTTCTTCATTTGTGCCCAGACGGTATTTTCAGGTAAGACGTTACGTTTAACGGCAACGAACCTAGCTAGGTGATGCAATGTATTGATCGCGTATAAATAGGAATCCATATGCTGTTTTCTTTCAAAATGAATTTTCCCTTCATTATAAGCGCGAATCATTTTAGCCATTTCCATTCCCATTTTAATACCCCTACCAAACAACGGCTCTTCGGATAAACGTCTTTTTAGCCGTTCCGCATATTCATCGCGGTCAAAGAATACCTTTCCAAGGATGAGCCAATCAATGATTTTCTTGTTTGTTCCAACGAGTAACCAATGCGTTAATTGTCGTTCGCTAATGATGTGCATAGCTGCTTTACGTCTGCCATCTGTATAATGTTTGGTCTGAATGGGTATTTCATTGTTTGAGGTAATAATAAATAAGATTTCATCAAAGGTGTCAGTGATCGGGTCGTCTTCTCTTTGATTGCCAATGAGGAGCACACTTAATGTTTCAGGTAAACTGGCTCTCTCTTGGTACACTGGCCGTAGCATTTGTTCCACTTTCTCGCCTCCCAGTTTTCTATAGATCGTCTCGAATACTCTATTTCGACGAATTTCACATAAAATCCTTTATTTTAAAGGGAGTTTATACTGCAATTAAATAATAATATGATATATTAGGTGAGGATAGCGTTAGGAGGAAACTTAAGATGAAGCCTTACAAAAATAAAATAAATCGAATCCGATCATTTGCCTTGGCACTTATTTTCATTGGGGTTGTCATTATGTACATCGGAATCTTTTTCCGTTCCAATGAAGTTGTCATGCTGATTTTTATGTTCTTGGGAATGCTTGCAATTATCGGTAGTACAGTGGTGTACGCATGGATTGGCACCTTATCAACACGAGCTATACGAGTACAATGTCCGAATTGCGGTAAGCATACTAAAGTGCTTGGACGCGTTGATATGTGCGGACATTGCCGCGAGCCATTAACACTCGATCCAAATCTTGAAGGTAAAGAATTCGACATCGCGTATAATAAAAAAGGGAAGCAAGAAAATTAATACAAAATAAAAGAGTGTAACCCCAATGGGCTACACTCTTTTATTTTGCTCGGCTTTGCTGCGTTGCTGCGCAGTCAGGACAAGTTCCATACACTTCTAGTCGATGTGAATTTACTTGGAATCCTGTTACATGCGCTGCAAGACGTTCTACTTCTTCCAGACCAGGATGATGGAAATCTACGATCTTTCCACAATCGTCACAAATAATATGGTAATGATCATGTGTCACGAAATCAAAACGACTTGATGCATCTCCATACGTCAACTCTTTCACTAATCCGGAGTTTTGGAATACACGCAAGTTGTTATAAACTGTCGCCACACTCATATTAGGAAAATCTTCTTCTAGCGCTTTATAGATTTCATCAGCAGTTGGATGTGAATGGGATGTGATTAAATACTCGAGAATCGCATGTCGTTGCGGAGTAATTCTCACACCACTTTCTTTCAATGTCACTAACGCATCTTTTAAGAACACTCCAGGCATCGTAATGCACCTCACTTCATAAGGATTACTTCTTTATAATCATTATAATTAGTTTACTCAACTTTGGGGTGTAATGTCAACTTTTCTGCTGATAACGCAATATTAATAACCTCTTGCCAGATCTACTTGGTTGATCAGATCTGGATCTCCCGCCACCCATTTCTCAAGGTTGGCATCCATAATATCTAAAGAACGTTTAATGTATTGATCAGAAAGACTGGACATATGCGGAGATACCGTACAGTTCGGCAATTCCCAAAATGGGCTATCTTTAGGTAACGGCTCTGTTTCAAAGACATCAAGGACTGCATGACGGATTTCATTTTGTTTTAACGCGTCCAACACATACTGCTCTTTTACTGCGTCTCCCCTGCCCACATTCATAAAAACGGCCGTCTCTTTCATTGCGCGAAAATGCTCTGGTTGATAAATCCACCGTGTTTGAGGAGTGCTTGGCAATATGGAAATCACATAATCGACTTGAGGAAGCTTTTCGAGAATGTGATCTAAAGAAATCGTTTCATCCATATAAGGACTTGAATGCCCCGAACGGTTACATCCAATTGTGTGTACATGAAATGCCTGCAACAGCCTTCCAATTTCTCCACCAATCGCTCCCGTTCCTACTATTAAAGCAGTCGAGTGATTCACTTCGCCAGGTAAAGAGTCTAGCTCCCACTTTTTCTCAGTCTCTCTTTTGTAGATGCCCGGCAATCCCCTTTCAAGGGATAACAAATGAGCCAGTACAGATTCAGCTAATGGCATTTTATGAACCCCATGCGAATTCGTGACTAGCACATCCCGCGCCTGAAGTTCTTCGATCGGCAATGTATCGACTCCTACAGCCGCAACCATCACCCACTTCAGTTCAGTAGCTTTAGTAACGTGTTCTGATTTCAAATCCCCACCATCTGTCACGAGTACTTCTATATCTTTTAATGAGACTTCATTAATATTCGTTGTATACATGAATTCAACAGTAGGATACTTCTCTTTTAATTGCTCTTTAAATGAAGTTTTGATCTTAAAAGTGAATAAAATCTTCATATGTCCACCTCCTAGTTCGTCAGTTGCTCAAGTGTCGCCAATGCATCTTCTACATGACCTTTCACACGAACTTTTCGCCATTCTTTTACTACTGTACCCGTTGGATCAATCAAGAATGTAGATCGCTCTATTCCCATATACTCTTTACCGAAGTTCTTCTTTAGCTTCCACACTCCATACTGTTCAGCTACCGCATGATCTTCATCTACAAGTAAAGAAAATGGCAAGCCGTGCTTCTCGATAAACTTTTGATGAGAAGTTGCATGATCAGGACTGACACCTAGCACTACCGCATTCAACCCTTCAAAATCCGCTTGCGCATCACGAAAATCACAAGCCTCTGTCGTACAACCAGGTGTTGAGTCTTTCGGATAAAAATACAACACTACATAATTTTTCCCTTTAAATTGATTTAATGAAACCATTTCGCCATTTTCATTTGCTAACGAAAATGCCGGTGCTTGTTTTCCTTCTAATTTTTCCATTGAGAATCCTCCTTTTATAAAAAACGAATAGCATACTTCGGTCTCTCCCTACTTATCGTATCGGAAGTATTTGAATTTTACAATTTACCTATACTCCACTCTGAAAGTAGAGACTTCACTCCGATTAATGGTAAAATGGATAACGTATAATTGATTTGGAGGAATTAACTAATGAACCGAAAAAATTCAGAAGCGATCTACGCAGAAGCATGTGAACATATTGTGGGCGGTGTTAACAGCCCAGCTCGAGCTTACGGAGCTGTTGGCGGAGGTGCACCTACTGTCATGGAACGTGCAGAAGGCGCTTATTTCTATGATGTAGATGGCAATCGTTATATTGACTACTTGGGAGCATACGGTCCAATCATTACAGGACACGCGCACCCACACATTACAAAAGCAATTACGAAGGCAGCGGAAACAGGCGTACTGTACGGTACACCTACACGTCACGAAGTACAATTTGCCAAAATGTTAAAAGAAGCTATTCCAGGAATGGACAAAGTCCGCTTCGTTAATTCTGGTACAGAAGCTGTCATGACAACAATTCGTGTAGCAAGAGCATATACTGGACGTACGAAGATCATGAAATTCGCAGGTTGCTATCACGGTCACTCGGATCTAGTATTAGTAGCTGCTGGATCAGGTCCCGCTACATTAGGAACACCAGATTCTGCAGGCGTCCCTTCTTCTATCGCGAAAGAGGTCATTACCATTCCGTTCAATGATCCCGAAAGCTATAAAGCAGCAATGGAACAATGGGGGGATGAACTGGCTTGTATTCTAATCGAACCGATTGTCGGGAACTTTGGAATCGTCGAGCCGAATGAAGGTTTCTTGGAACTTGTTCATGATTTAGCTAAAGAACGAGGTGTTTTGACTGTCTACGACGAGGTCATTACAGCATTCCGTTTTCATTATGGCGCGGCACAGACGTTACTTGGACTCCAACCCGATTTAACAGCTTTCGGAAAAATTATCGGTGGCGGCTTGCCAATCGGTGCTTACGGCGGTAAAAAAGAAATCATGGAACAAGTTGCTCCACTCGGCCCTGCTTATCAAGCTGGAACAATGGCTGGAAATCCTGCCACTATGCTTTCAGGAATTGCTTGCCTCGAAGTGCTTCAAGAACCAGGTATCTATGATGAGATGGATCGCTTAGGTGGTTTACTTGAAGACGGCATTTTAAAATCGGCTCAAAAACACCGTGTTCAATTGACGATCAATCGTCTAGGAGGCGCACTTACTTTGTTTTTCACAGACGTCAAAGTGGAAAACTACAAGCAAGCTGAAGCGACAGACGGTGAAATCTTTGGACGGTTCTTTAAAGAAATGCTAAAAAACGGCATCAACTTGGCGCCATCTAAGTATGAGGCGTGGTTCTTAACTTCTGCTCATACAGAATCAGATATAAACGAAACACTGGAAGCAGTAGATCGTGCATTTAAAACACTTTAAATTAGAACAATTGACCGTATTATGCGTATATTGTAAAGTAAGCATAAAAGAGCTTTTAGGAAAGGAATTACCCAATGAAACTTGGTGCCCGCGTCTTTAAGACGGGTATTGCGATTGTATTTGCTCTGTTTCTCGCAAATTTACTAGAATTACCTACAGCAGTGTTCGCGGGTATTGCAGCTATATTCGCAATCCAACCCTCTATTTACAGATCGTACTTAACAATAGTTGAACAATTGCAAGGTAATTTAATCGGTGCCACTATAGCAGTCTTATTCACACTCATCTTCGGACCTCAATTAATAATTGTCGGTTTGGCAGCTGTCATCGTTATGACTATTATGTTGAAACTTGGACTCGAAAAGTCTATGTCACTCGCACTTGTTACGATGATTGCGGTGATGGAGGTAAAAGATGATGCCTTCTTAACATTTGCCCTTCTTCGTGTAGGTACAATTTTGGTAGGTGTACTAGCAGCATTCATTGTGAATCTAGTATTTATGCCGCCGAAATATGAAACGAAACTGTTTCAGGCGATTCATCAGGCACAGGATGAAATTATTCGTTGGACGCGTCTAGCTGGTCGTCAAGCCTCTGAACACACAGCTATGAAGAAATCGTTGAGTAAGTTAAAAGAACGTCTGATACAAATTGATCAGCTGTACTTATTATTTAAAGAAGAGCGCAGCTATTTCAAAAAAACTTCTGCCGCAAAAGCGAGACGGCTTGTTGTCTATCGCCAATTGATCGGTACAACTAGGAGTAGTTATGACGTCTTAAAAAGGCTGCATAAGTTTGAAAATGAACTCATCAATCTCCCAGAGCATTTCCGAATGATGATTCAAGAGCGTCTAGAATCATTACTCGTCTATCATGAACAGCTTCATCTGAAATTCGTCGGTAAACTAAAGGCGGATTTCGACGAAGATGAAACCCATAGTGAGTTTATTCAACGACAAGAAGTTATGAATATTTTCGTGAAGGAAATTGCGATAACTAGTGAAGAAGAGGAGTTTTCTTCCTATCACTTACTTCATGTCCTTTCAGCTATTCTGAATTACGAAGAACAGCTGGAGCATCTAGATACGCTGATCACTTCTTATCAAACTCGATATGAAGATGAAGAGAATATTTTAGAAGATGAATTCTATTAATAAAACGGCAGAAGACTTTTAACGTCTTCTGCCGTTTTTGCTTATATAAATAGTTTGAATAAACAGTGGAAGTTACTTGACCAAACGGTTTGGATTGCCGTTACAAACTCACACTGATCCTTCGAATTGCCCTTCTTATCCCACAAGTTCTTGGCGATTGAACAAACCAGCGTAGGTGCCGTTTAGTTTCATCAACTCTAAATGAGTACCAGATTCCTTTAATTCCCCTTGATCTATTACATAAATACAATCGGCATGCGTAATTGTAGATAATCGATGAGCAACTATTAGTGTAGTGCGATCGTGCGCCAAGCGTTCCAATGAATCCTGGATGAGCGCTTCGCTTTCCAAATCCAAGGCCGATGTTGCTTCATCCAAGATGAGCAATGCCGGATTTTTCAAGAAAACGCGCGCAATGGAGATACGTTGCTTCTGTCCACCAGACAACTTTACTCCACGCTCTCCTACCCTTGTATCATATCCTTCACTCAATGTCTCTATAAAATCATGTGCATTTGCGGCTTTTGCTGCAGCAATAACTTCTTCATCTGTGGCATCCGGTTTTCCCATCAAAATATTACTTTTGACAGAATCGCTAAACAGAATAGAATCTTGAAGTACCATACCGATCTGGTCACGAAGCGATTTAACTTTTACATCACGGATATCATGGCCGTCAATGCGAATAGCGCCAGACGTAACATCGTAAAATCGCGGGATTAAACTGATGATCGTTGATTTCCCACCACCACTCATACCAACCAGTGCAACTGTTTCGCCAGGGCGGATGTTCAAGCTAATATTTGTCAGTACTTCATCCTCTTCATATGCAAAGCTGACACTATCAAACTCGATCTCCCCAGCAATCGATGGTAAAACTTTTGCATTCTCTTTATCGATCACGTCATACTTTTCATTCATTAAGTCCAGTACTCTGTCCATTGAAGCAAATGATTGCGTCAATGAAGTGGATGAGTTAACAAGACGGCGTAACGGCGAGTACAACCTTTCTATGAAAGCGATAAAAGCAACCATCGTTCCGACTGTTAATGATCCATTGATTACTTGATAGCCGGCATAGCCAATAACGAGTAATGGCGCTACATCGGTAATCGTATTGACAACCGCAAACGCTTTGGCATTCCAGCGTGTATGCTCAATTGCTCGGTCCAGGAATTTATTGTTCACTTCATCAAAACGTTCCTGCTCTTTGTCTTCGATTGCAAAACTTTTAATAATACTGACGCCCGCCACACGCTCATGCAAATAACTTTGTACATCGGCAAGTGCTTGCGATCGCTTGCGTGTCAGTTGACGCAATTTACCGAAGAAATGCTTGACACTGAACGCATAAAACGGAAATGCGAGCAATGTAACGAGTGTCAGCTCCACATCCAAAGTCAACATGATAGCAATTGCAATAATAATGGTAGCCAAATCAAGCCAGACATTCATCAAACCAATCATGACGAAGTTTTTTGTCTGCTCTACATCATTTATAACTCGCGAGATTACTTCACCTGCACGCGTATTGGAATAGAAGCGCAGGCCAAGCTTTTGCAAATGAGCATAAAGTGATTTGCGGATATCGAACAAAATTTTATTACTTACTAATTGTGCGTAGTATTGACGGTAGTATTCCACGGGTGGACGGATTAAGAAGAACACAATGATCGTGCCACCTAGCCAATAAAATAATTGCTGTGTTTTATCGGAATCACTTAACGTCGGCGAACCGATGATATCATCAATCACAATTTTAATTAATAAAGGTAAAAATAGCGGAATAGCAAACTTTACAACACCAATGAGAACAGTGAAGACAATTTGCCAATTATAAGGCTTTACGAATTGAAGATAACGTTTAATACTCTCGCCCATTCTGTTCCTCCTACTAAAAAAACCTGACTTGCACGAATGCAAGCAGGTCTAGCTTTGTTCTTCTTGAATTTGCTTATAAAATCCATACCGTGAAGTCCAGACATCAATGAAGTCGGGAGCAAATGGACCTTTCCTTTGTTTGATCCAGCCAAGTAGCTTTTTTAAGTTATCCTGCAAGATTAAATCGATTACTTCCGGATAGTTCATTTGGCGCTTATGATCTGCATATTCGTCTTCATCGAGAATCAAATAGCTCATATCAGGAAACACTTTTACATCTAAGTCATAATCGATATACTTCAAGTACTTTTCATCGTAAACGAATGGCGAACTCATGTTGACATAATAGTAGACACCATCTTCACGTAGCATACAAATGATGTTAAACCAATTTTCCGCGTGAAAATAGCAGATGGATGGTTCACGTGTCAGCCAAGTGCGACCATCTGACTCTGTCACGAGCGTGCGTTCATTGCCTCCAATGATAATATTGCGTGTGCCTTTCAATACGAGTGTCTCTTGCCAGACACGGTGAATTTTGCCGTTATGTTTGTAGCTGTGTATCTGTACAGTTTCTCCTTCTTTTGGAATCGCCATTTTTTATACCACCTTTGAGCCTTGCCGCTCTTGCTATCTGTCTATTATACCAACAGCTTTCCTAAATTTAAAACGATTCAACCATCTATTTCGTAATTGATTAAATTTAGTAGGTCCACAGCATGGTTTTTCACACAAGAAAACCGGTAGAAATGGCTTATAATAGCCTTTTCTACCGGTCGGTGATGTCCACGCTTAGTTTGAACCTTTATATTGGTTCGCACGTGCTCCTGAAGCTTTTTGTTTGTTTGCTTCTGCTTTGTTGATTTGTTGCTTCACTTGATTGACATCTGTTTCAGATCCGAACTCCTCGTTCATAGAGGACTGCATCGCGGATGAAGAAGACTGCATGTTCATTGCGGATTGCGCGTTTTGCTGACGAACTTGATTGACGTCCGTCTCGGAAGCGAACTCTTCATTCATCGATTGTTGCGCATTCTGTTTCTTCACTTGGTTCGCATCTGTCATAGATGGGTCTTGCTGTGAATTGCGTTTTGATTGGTTTGGCATGTTTTATTCACCTCCGTACTCACTATGATGTCCCATAAGTCAGGATTTTATTCACGGTAGGTTTTAAAGTTTTACCATTCCAGCAATTCGATAATTTTCAAGACAGGTTTTGACTTTGGCAGCGACTCAACTTCCTGTTTAGTGAAGAACTGCAAATTACCTTCTGGATGTGACTCTTCCAGTTGTGCACGATATACATGAATATTCCATGTGATATGAGAAAACACATGATTGACATGCGGCAACTCTTGAAGATTTTTGAGTTTCAATCCAATTTCTTTTGCAAATGCTTCCACTGCAGAAGTTTCTTGAAGTTCGATCATCGGAAATTCCCAAAGACCGGCGAGCAGCCCAGTGCTTGGACGTTTTTGCAACAGCCATTTGCCGTCTTCATTTTGAATCGCGAAGGCAGCCAGCGTAATATGCTTCATTTTCTGCTTTTTTATCTTAATTGGCAATTGCTTTTGTTTTCCTTCTTCAAAGGCGATACAAAATTCTCTAACCGGGCATAATAAGCAATGTGGATTCGGTGTACATATTGTTGCACCCAGTTCCATAAGCGCTTGGTTGAAAGAAGATGGATTCTCTTCCGAAATTAATTCCATCACAGCTTGTTCAAATAACTTTTTATTACGCGGCAAAGCGATATCTTCTTCAATTAATAAGATTCTTGACAATACCCGCATAACATTACCGTCTACTGCATGTTCCGGTACTCCGTAGGCAATACTTAAGATAGCACCTGCCGTGTAGGGGCCAACTCCTCTTAATGTGGAAATTTCTTTTCGGTTATTAGGGACCTTACCGCCATATGTTTCGACAACTTCTCTCACACCTGACTGCAGATTCCGTACTCTGGAGTAATACCCCAGTCCTTCCCACATTTTCAAGATATCTTCTTCTGGTGCATCCGAAAGATCTTGCATCGTCGGAAACCTTTTAATAAAACGCTCATAGTACGGTATCACCGTATCTACTCGTGTTTGTTGTAACATAACTTCCGAAATCCAAATATAGTATGGATTGTCAGTTCTTCTCCACGGTAAGTCTCGCTTTTCAGCTTCATACCAAGTTAATAACGCATCTTGAAATGCCTTCTTTTGTTCAATGATTTGCATATGGACCTCGTTTCTGCGTGTAAATACTTTTAGTTATGATAATAAAGGGTATATAATTATAAGTAGTATACAACTCTTCCGATAAAGGAGTGATGATTTGGATACAGGTACACATATTGCTATGGGTGTTGCGATCAGTGGATTGGCTCTTGTCGATTCAGTCGTAGCAACTGAACCTGCCACAATGGGCGCCGTTTTTGCGGGGATTATGGTCGGTTCACTAATTCCCGATATAGATACGGTATTGAAACTTCGAAACAATGCTGTCTATTTACGTAATCACCGCGGTATTACGCATTCAGTTCCAGCTGTAATGCTATGGCCGTTACTGATTTCCATATTGTTGACCTTCATTGTGCCCGGGTCTATTTTCTTTCACGTCTGGGCGTGGACATTTTTAGCGGTGTTTATACATGTATTTGTCGATATTTTCAACTCATATGGTACACAAGCCCTTCGACCATTTTCACAAAAGTGGGTGGCCATAGGAGTCATTAATACATTTGACCCCATTATATTTGGGCTCCATGTAATAGCAATCATGGCGTGGGTGTTTGGCGCAGATCCGGTCTTTACAATGTCCACATTATATGTCGTCATCTTCTTCTATTACCTATTGCGCTTCGCAGTGAAGAGCGCAGTGAAGAATGCAGTGAAGAAAACGATTCCTAACGCGACTCATATATTTACTGCACCTACAATGAACTTCTTCCAATGGCGAATTGCCGCCACGACAGATGTTGATCATTTTGTAGGACGAGCATACGGACGTTCCATTACAATTTACGAACGATTTGAGCGCGAAGTGATGCCGATGTCACCTCAAGTTGAAGTGGCACTAGAAGATCCGAACATGCAAGCTTTCACTTCATTTTCGCCCCTTTATCGTTGGTCGATTTCGGAAAAAGGACATATTTATGAAGTCCGTTTAATTGATTTGCGTTATCGAAGCAAGGGTTACTACCCATTCGTTGCAGTCGCGCATGTCAATGAAGACTTAGAGGTCGTCAATTCTTATACAGGATGGATCTTCTCAGAAGAAAAACTTCGTAAAAAACTTAATTTTGCCCCAAATAACTAAAGAACGTTCGTGCATATTGCACGAGCGCTCTTTTTTGTTTATTTTCCGCTTTTTACATTTTTCAACATAGCTAGCGGCAATGCTTCTTCAGCTTTTTCACCGCCTAAGCGATAACCCCACGCGAATAATCCTTTTAGGTAGTCTACTTGAAAGAAGACCCCATCATCTCCTTCAATACGGTACATCTCGCCTGGCTTAATAGTAGCCGGATCTACAAGGTATGACTGTACGAGAGTCGCTTTTCTTTGGTGAACTGCATATTCACTGATCATTCCCATCTGTTCGGCTTTACGTGCTTTCTCCATTAGATTAGCGACTTCACTACGCAGTTCGTTTTCATTCATATCACTATAATGTTTTTCAGTATCCATCTTCTTCATTCCTTTTCTGTTCAATAAATTGGTCGATTTGACTAAGTGGAATGCCTTTTTGATACATCGATTGCTTCACGCGTTGTCTAAGGTCGGATCCTGAGTATTTGCTTTGGTATCGTCTCCATGCCTTTTCCCCAAATGCAGACGTAATGTCAGACCATTCTTCTTCATCACGTTCGATGGTCAAATTGCTGAGAACTTCCGAAATTTGCTGATAAGAAAAACCTTTTCTAGCTAATGTATTTTGTATTTTTTGCTTAACTTGTGCCGGCGGTTGTGAACTATTCGATCGCATCGTCTTTTCAGCCAGCTTCATAGCATTAGCCATTTGATCTTCCATTGTATATTCCTCCAATGCTTGAGTTTGCAGTTCTTTGGGTATACCTTTCTTATAGAGAGATTGCTGAATAGCTCTCGGACCTTTTAACGTACTATTCTTCTCTGTACGTACAAGAGCTTCTGAAAATGCTTCATCATTTAAAAAGCCGAGTCGTTTTAACTTCACGATTGCTTCCAGAACCACTGCTTCTCCATATTCTTTTTCAAGCAATTTCTTTTTCACTTCCATTTCACTCCGCATTCGGAATGATAAAAAATGCAATGCACGATTAAATGCCTTTTCAATTTGGTCGGAATAAACAATTTCGTCCTTAGACCAATCATCCAATTCCATCCCTTTCGTGAGTTCAAATTTCACCAAGACTGTTTCATGGACACTGAATGCATATTGATCATCAAGAAAAATATTATAACGTTCGCTATCTCGTTTTTGTTGTGATATTTTGGTAATAAGCGGCACGTTTCCATCACCTACTTTATCTTAGTATACCGCTTCTTGTGGTGGTGGTCAGCAATAGTGTATTAATTTTCAAAAGAATGGAGGGAATGCATTGTGAAAGTGGTTATTACGGGAGGCACCGGTTTCATTGGTAGCGTCTTAACTGAGAAGTTGAAGGAAAACGGTCATGAAGTAGTAATCTTAACGCGTAAGCCTTCATCAAAGCATAATGGAGTTCAATATGTTCAATGGTTGACGGATTATGCTTCACCTGAGAATGAAATCGGGCAAGTAGATGCATTCGTCAATTTAGCCGGCGTGTCCATAGATGATAGTCGTTGGTCTGAAGAACGAAAAAAGCAAATTTACGATAGCAGAATAACTGCTACACAAGAAGTGTTACGCATTATACGAAGTCTTCCTGAGAAACCACGTGTCCTAGTGAATGCAAGTGCAATCGGTATTTATCCCACGTCATTTACCGCTCAATATACCGAAGATTCCACTGTAGTCGGCGATGATTTTCTAGCCAAAACCGTACATGATTGGGAAGATCTTGCGGGACAAGCAAATGAAATGGGTGTACGAACTGTATATACTCGCTTTGGTATTGTGCTCGGTAAAGAAGGCGGAGCGCTTCCACTTATTAAGCTGCCTTATCAACTATTTGCCGGTGGTAAAATAGGTTCGGGCAATCAATGGTTCTCCTGGGTCCACGTTGAAGACGTAGCCAATGCAATCCTATTCTCAATAAAGAATGATAATGTGGAAGGTCCTGTTAACGTAGTAGCGCCGAGTCCAATGCATATGAATGCTTTCGGAAAGACTATCGGAAAAGTATTGCATCGTCCACATTGGTTCCCAGTTCCAAGTTTTGCAATGAAAGTTGCCTTGGGAGAAAAAAGTATTGTCGTTCTGCAAGGACAGCATGTAGTACCGAAAAAGTTGTTGGCTAACGGATTTACATTTGCTTACCCTTCATTACGACCGGCGCTTGAAAACTTATTAAAATAACTTTAAATGTTTGTTAAGACGTTTTTACGTTTTGACAAACATTTTTTCTCTTTCATTACATACAAAAAGCGGTTTGGCACATGCTTAGTAAAAAGGAGTGACGCTTAATGACTCATCATTTGTCAGGAATTTTACTGGCATCTTGCTTACTCATTGTTGGAGTTGTGATGAATCCCTTCACTGTTCAAGCTGAAGCTTTTCATTGGGGTTTCAAGAAAGCAACTGAAGGTGTTCCCCCTTCCGCCGGAGCAGAACTGGATAAATTGCTTGATGATTACGGTGCAATCTATAAAGGGAAAGAAGATAAAAAAGTCGTCTATCTAACATTTGATAACGGATATGAGAACGGCTATACTGAAAGCATTTTAGACACGTTGAAAAAAGAGAAAGCCCCCGCCACATTTTTCTTGACTGGGCATTATGTAAAAAGCGCCAGTGATTTAGTAAAACGTATGGTGAAAGATGGCCATGGTATCGGAAATCATTCATATGACCACCCAAACATGGCGAATATAACAGAACAACAGATGGAAGACGAGTGGAAGAGACTAGATGAAATTGTATATGCTACTACCGGTCTAAAGAGAACCATCTACGCCAGGCCACCCGAAGGGACATTTAATGCGAAATTGTTGCAAAAAGGAAATGAACTAGGGTACAGACATATTTTCTGGTCCGTTGCATTCATTGACTGGCATCGGGATCAACGAAAAGGAAAAGCGTATGCCTATAATGAATTGATGAATCAATTACATCCAGGCGCCGTCATTCTGATGCATACCGTAGCATCAGATAATGCAGAAGCACTCCCCGATTTCATTCGTGATGCCAAGAAACAAGGCTATGAATTCCACTCACTTGATCAGTTAGTGAAGGAATATGAGAAAGGAAATGCGATTACACAATAAATAAGAGACCTTATCTGTATGTTCACTACCGACAGATAAGGTCTCTAATTATTTGATACATCTTCAGTTTGCATGTTCACATTCGTAGTTATCCAACGTATTCACCGATGTTGGATTGTTACGGATCCCCTCCTTCGTTGTTATGTGTCTAGGATTCGATTCGTCTCTATAACTACGACCTCCTTTTCTTTTTATTAAACTTACTATACCAACTATTCTGTTAATTGTAAAGTATTTTGTTGTAATATTTTAATATTTTATTTATTATTTCTTCATTTACAGTACGCACAACAAAATCAGATTGAAAAAGATAGTGTTTTCGTATACGATATCAATGATAGAAAGAGGTGTACGTATGGATAAATCACAAAGTAATGAACAAGTCGTTGAACTAAAAAATCGATTCAATCAATTCATTGAAACATTGGAAGCAATTGAACCTGAGCACACGGAGCTCCAGGATATAGATCGTCTGATCATGTTACTCGATGAATTAGAAGAACAGATGGATAATTCAAAAAAATAACATATACTAACGGGGGATTTTGAAATGTACATAGAGACACTTGAAAAAAGTATTTATGAACTGGTTTGCGAAACATCCACAAACTTGCCAAAAGACGTCCGACGCGCAATTCTTTCTGCGAAGGAAAAGGAGAATAAAGGAACAAGCGCTGCAATGAGTTTGGATACGATTGCAAATAATATTAATATGGCAGATGATAAACTATCTCCAATTTGTCAGGATACCGGCCTTCCTACATTTAAGATCAAAACGCCAATCGGGGTAAACCAATTGGAAATCAAAGCGGCAATTGTACGCTCTTTGGAGCTAGCTACGGAAAAAGGAAAGCTACGTCCGAACGCTGTAGATTCATTGACTGGCGATAATAGCGGCAATAACTTAGGAATCGGCCTACCGGTTGTCAAGTTTGAACAATGGGAAAAAGATTATATAGAAGTAAAGTTAATCTTAAAGGGTGGCGGTTGTGAAAACAAAAACATCCAATATAGCCTCCCTACTGAATTGGAAGGTCTTGGCCGCGCAGGACGCGATTTGGACGGTATTCGCAAATGCATCCTTCACTCGGTTTATCAAGCCCAAGGACAAGGTTGTTCTGCTGGATTTATCGGTGTCGGAATTGGTGGCGATCGTTCATCTGGATATGATCTGGCGAAAGAACAACTTTTCCGCGATGTAACAGATGTTAATCCAATTCCTGAACTTGCAAAATTAGAAGATTATGTATTAGAAAAAGCCAATCTTCTTGGAATCGGGACGATGGGCTTCGGCGGAGAAGCAACATTACTAGGATGTAAAATCGGTGTCATGCACCGTATTCCCGCAAGCTTCTATGTATCTGTAGCATATAACTGCTGGGCATATCGCCGTATGGCAGTGAATATTAATGCAGAAACTGGCGAAATCATGGATTGGCACTACAATGAAGGCGAGAAAATTGCATTCGAACAGCCAGCTGAGGAAGCAAAATCCACTGCACGTATTGTACACTTGCAAGCACCTATTTCGGAAGAAGACGTACGTGATCTTCACGTTGGTGACGTTGTAAAAATTTCAGGCCGTATGTACACAGGTCGCGATGCGATTCATAAGCACTTAATGGATAATGACGCACCAGTTGATTTGAATGGTCAAGTCATCTATCATTGTGGACCGGTTGTTCTAAAGAACGATGAAGGCAAGTATGAGATCAAAGCTGCGGGTCCGACGACTTCTATGCGTGAAGAACCGTACCAAGGTGATATTATGAAGAAGTTTGGTATCCGCGCAGTGATCGGCAAAGGCGGAATGGGACCTAAAACACTTGCCGCTCTTAAAGAGCACGGCGGTGTATACTTGAACGGGATCGGCGGCGCGGCACAGTATTATGCTGACTGTATTAAAGAGGTTGAAGGTGTCGACTTGCTGGAGTTCGGTATTCCTGAAGCGTTATGGCATTTACGCGTAGAGGACTTCACTGCAGTTGTAACGATGGACTCTCACGGTAACAGCCTGCATGCTGACATCGACAAGTCATCTCTAGAAAAACTCTCTCAGTTCAAAGAAAAAGTATTTAACTAATAAGCAAGCAGCGAATGAGAACTATCATTCGCTGCTTTTTTTAATGAATCGATTAGCCTGAATAAGTTGTTGGGTAGAGGATGCATCATTACGCTACGTTCCAGGCGAACCCGTTAGCAACTGAGCTTCAATCATTTCGCACTAACCCGGTCTACTTCCCTTCATTTATCAACAACATCTACAAATCTTGCATGAATTAGCCAAATAAGTAACACTTCTTATTGAGAAATGATATACTGTAGATAATAACTATTATAACTTCATATTCATTCTATTTAAACGCCCGAAAAGTCGATTCTACTACTGTAGAGTCGACTTTACTGCTTTAATAAGAGTTTTGAAATTGAAAATCATTATCAATTAGGAGGAGAATACATGACAACACTTGCAAAAGAACAACCTGAACAGACGATTGACTGGTCTGCACGTCTTGAACTGATCGCGGCTATATTATCTGGAATTATCATTCTTGCTGCATGGATTTTAGGAAAAAACGGTACAGAATCCTTTTCTGTCACGCTGTATATCATAGCGTTTCTAATTGGTGGTTACGCTAAAGCCAAGGAAGGTATTGAAGAAACGATAAAAAATAAAGAACTGAACGTCGAGATGCTAATGATTTTCGCGGCCATCGGTTCAGGAATTATCGGATATTGGGCTGAAGGTGCAATTCTGATTTTCATCTTTGCAATTAGCGGTGCATTAGAGACTTATACACTTAATAAAAGCCATAATGAAATATCTTCTCTGATGGAGATGCAGCCTGAAGAAGCGTGGTTAATTCTTGAAGATGGCAGTGAGAAAAAAGTATCTACTGACTCCCTATCGATCGGCTCTGTTTTGCTCGTTAAACCAGGCGAACGTATTCCGGTTGATGGTAAAGTATTAAGCGGAATTACTTCAATTGATATGTCAGCTATTAACGGAGAGTCTATTCCGGTGACAAAGCAGGAAAATGATGAGTTATTTGCAGGAACGGTTAATATTAGCGGGGCGATTCGTATGACAATGACGAAACCTAGTTCCGAGACGTTATTCCAAAAGATTATAACGATGGTACAAAACGCGCAAAGCGAAAAGTCTCCTTCACAACAATTTATCGAGCGCTTTGAAGGATCTTATGTGAAGATTGTGCTGGCAGCAGTTGTAATCATGATGTTCCTGCCTCACTTCTTATTCAACTGGGATTGGACTACAACGTTCTACCGTGCAATCGTCTTACTAGTCGTCGCTTCCCCTTGTGCGTTGATGGCTTCTATTATGCCTGCTACATTAGCGGCTGTTTCCAATGGCGCTAGAAAAGGTGTGTTATTTAAAGGTGGAGTTCATTTAGAGCACTTAAGTACATTGCAAGCATTCGCTTTTGATAAAACAGGTACTTTGACTACGGGGAAACCGATTGTGATGGATTTCATCGTTCGGGAAGGTGCAGACATGGAAGAGACGCTTGCTTTATTTGCAGGTGCAGAATCACTATCCAATCACCCGTTGGCGAAAGCTATCATCAATTACGCGACAGAGCATGGTGTAGAACCCGAACGTAATCTTCATATTGAAGACATTCCTGGATTTGGTATTAAAGCAGAGACGAGTAATGGTGACATTCTAATCGGTAATCCGAAATTTGTCGGAGTAGAGTTAGTAGAGGAATTCCAAGATAATGTGGCAGTGTCACTTGCAAATGAAGGTAAAACTGTCATTTTCATGAGAGATGAACAAGGAATTGTGGCGCTGGCTGCTTTACAGGATACCTTACGCAAAGAAGCAATTTCCGCAATTAAATCACTCCAATCTCTAGGAATTCGTACAGTGATGTTAACTGGCGACAATGAAAATACCGCTCATGCAATTGCAAATGAAGTAGGTGTCGATACGTACGTAGCAGAATGTCTACCCGAAGAGAAAGTCATTCAACTTAAGCATTTATTGAAAGAATATGGAACGGTTGGCATGGTAGGAGACGGGATCAACGACGCTCCTGCATTAGCTACTGCAACTTCGGGCATCGCGATGGGTGAAGGTACAGATGTAGCATTGGAGACAGCTGATGTTGTCCTGATGCAAAACGACTTGAATCGTTTATCGTATGCTATTAAGCTTTCAAGAAAAATGCAACGAATCGTTAAACAAAACGTATTCTTCTCGATAGCTGTGATATCGATCCTCATAATCGCAAACTTCATGCAAGTAGTCGACTTGCCTCTCGGTGTCATTGGACATGAAGGAAGTACGATTTTGGTTATATTAAACGGTTTACGAATGCTAAATAAAATAGATTAAATAAAAAGTGAAGAAAAGGGAACCCTTTTCTTCACTTTTTATTTATATAGTTTGTTCTTTACGTTCTTGACGGTTTTTTACGACGGAGTTGATTGTACCTCCAAGTAACAAAATGATAGCTGATAGATATAACCACATGATTAATACGATAATACCAGCGATACTACCATACGTATTCGCATAGCTTCCAAAATTGCTAATATAGAACGAGAATCCTAGCGACGTAATAATCCATCCTATTGTTGCAAAAATAGCACCTGGAAGTACTCCTTTAAAATGCAACTTTACACTTGGAACTAGCCAATATAATAAAGAGAATACTGCAAAGATCAGGAATGGTGGAATGAGGAATCGTATCAAATTCCATACGGTCAAGAACGTCTCTTCCAATCCTAAGAATGTGAAGATCAAATTCCCAATTGGTTGACCAAATATCGGTAGCACTAGCGCGATGATTACAGTCATAACTAACATAATAGTAAACGCAATTGACAATCCTTTTGAAACGAAAAAGTTTCGATCATCTTCAACTTCATATGCTTCATTCAAACCTTTCGTTACTGCACTCATACCTTTAGACGCGGACCAGATTGTAGCCAGAATACCGACTGATAGTAATCCCCCACTTTTATTATCCAGTACTTCAGAAAGTGTTCCTTCAATTAGAGAAGCTGTACTTTCCGGCGCATACTCGCGGATAAATAAAAAGATTTGGCTTTGGTCTAACTGCAAGTAAGGCAGTAATGTAAAAAGAAAGATTAGTAGAGGAAATAATGACAATAGGAAAAAGAAGGCTAACTGCGAACCAGTTGCTGAAATATCCAATTCTTTCACTCGGATAATCAATTGTTTGAAAAATCCGCTCGTAGTTGTCGGATCGAAATCCTCTTCTTCTCCGTCTTTTATATCTTTGATAAATTCTTTTACTTTTTCAGTTTGAGACCCACCTTGGTTTTCAGCATCTGAAGAAGGGGCACTTTTTTGTCTATTCAACTGATGTGTCCCCCTTTCATTTACTGATTCTACCGTTATTTTTTCTCTAGTGGTATCATGTTTTTTTTTTGGATCATCGGAGGCAACGATGCATCTTCCGTTGAGACAGAAGATGCAGCTGTGGAATCATCCACGATGATTTGCTCATACTCTGATTTGGAATCAGAGATTGCTTCTTTTGTATCCGCAAACATTTCTTTTACTTGTGGAGTCAACGTCTTAATTTCATCGACCTGTGATTTGATGTAATTTACATCACCTTTCACTTGATCAACAAGAGTTTGAACTTTTTCTTTTTTCTGTTGGAACTCATTTTTTACAATATCCGGATTTTCTTTGTAATATAATACTTTTTCATAAGATGATCTTGCTGTAGTGATCGTGTGCTGTCTAGTTGCCCGATCCAGCATACTCGCGGCTGCTCCAAGTAGTGCCCCGCCTAATACATATCTTCCAAATTTACTAGAACTCATACAACTTCGCCTCCTTATACACGTTTACGTTTCACTTCATTATACCCCTATTGCAACTTACCAAACAATCTTTGTAAAAGTTTATTCAAAAAAGGCTTGACGAATCGTTCTATTTTTTAGATTATTAACAATAACATGTTAATAACAGAATTCACTGAAAGGAGTTGGTTCTCGTAATCTTGGGAACAGATACAAACATCACAGAGAAATTGGGGGGATGAAATGGAGAAGATCGAGAATTTCTTGACAACTGCGTCCGATTTAATATGGGGACCGCCGTTGCTCATCTTATTAATTGGTACCGGAATTTATTTAACATTACGTTTAACATTCATTCAATTAAGATTACTGCCCTATTCACTGAAGCAAGTTTTTTCACGGAAGCATGATAAAAAAGCAGATGGAGACATTTCACAGTTTCAGGCTCTCATGACCGCGATGGCCGCGACTGTGGGTGTCGGTAATATCGTCGGAGTTGCATCTGCTGTTGTTGCAGGTGGGCCAGGTGCGATTTTCTGGATGTGGCTGGCTGGATTCTTCGGTATGGCAACAAAATACAGTGAGGCCATCTTGGCTGTTAAGTACCGTGTCAAAGATTCAAACGGTTTAATGGCTGGTGGACCGATGTACTATCTTGAACATGGTCTGAAGCAAAAATGGCTAGGCGTACTATTTGCGTTATTCGGCGCACTGGCTGCGTTCGGAATCGGTAACGGAACACAAGCTAAAGCTGTAGCAGACGTAATGAAAAGCACATTTGAAGTGCCCCATTATATTACAGGAATTGCATTGGTATTATTCGGTGCACTTGTAATTCTAGGTGGTATCAAATCAATCGGCCGAGTAACTGCTTTTTTCGTACCGATTATGGCATTATTCTATTTCTTTGCTGGTGCAATCGTTATGGTATTGAACATTGAACAAGTTCCAGCAGCATTCGGTTTGATTTTCACAGATGCATTCACAGGCCAGGCTGTTGCCGGTGGGGCAATCGGTACAGTAATACGATTCGGTGTCGCACGCGGTCTCTTCTCTAACGAAGCAGGTCTCGGTTCAGCGCCAATTGCAGCTGCTGCTGCACGTACAGATATGCCTGGACGTCAGGCACTCGTTTCGATGACGCAAGTATTATTCGATACGTTAATCATCTGTTCGATTACGGGTGTCACAATTGTTATGAGTAATAAGTGGCAAGATAAATCAATTGATGCTGGTTCTTTGACAGCAGAAGCGTTTGGCTCTTTCCTTGGTGGTATTGGGCCGATTTTAGTATCAATTGGACTTGTGTTCTTTGCTACATCCACCATTTTAGGTTGGAGTTATTATGGAGAAAAATGTTTCCAATATCTCTTCCCTAACCGCGCTGCTGTTCTTGCCTATCGAATAATATTCGTAGCATTCATTTTTGTAGGCGCGACTGCATCACTTGACCTGGTATGGATTTTAGCGGATGTACTGAATGGCTTAATGGCGATTCCAAACTTAATTGGATTGCTCGGTTTGTCCGGTGTTGTCATTATGGAGACAAGACGTTTTAAGAAGAGAATTGACGAAGAACGTGAAGAAGCTCGCAAATAACACTTCGTAGTTCAGTTGACAGCTTACTACTTTCATGAAATGATAGTTTTCATTAGAGGAAAGGCGGTACGCATATGGATTTGTCTACAAAATCACCTGAGAATGTCTCATACATGATTGAAAAGATTAAAGAAAAACTACGCATGGTAAATGTCGATGCGATGAAACCCGAAAACTTCAGTACAGAACAGTATGATGATTTGTACTATATGTACGAAATGGTCATGAAACGTGAAAACATTACGCCAAATGAAATGCAAGCAATTGCCTCAGAACTCGGTTCTATGCGCAAATAAAAAAGCGACTCCAAGTGGAGTCGCCTTTTTATTGCGCTGTGACGGGTGTACCATCTTTTAATACAAGTGGCTGAATGAGCACTTCCACTCTACGGTTTTTGCTGCGATTTTCTACCGTATCATTTGGAACAATTGGCTTATATTCTCCGTATCCTTTCGCGCTAAATAGATTCGGATCAACTTCATTGTCTTGGACGATGATTTTCAAAAACTCAACAGCCCGCATAACACTTAATTCCCAGTTGGATGAATATTGAGCGTTATTGATGGGAATGTCGTCTGTATGACCCGTGATGACCACCTGACGTGGTCTATCAAGTGTCAGCAGTCGAGAAATATCATTAGCCAACCTTTTATACTCAGGATTGATTGTTGACTTCCCTGATTTAAACAGCACGCTGTCACGAATCGTGAGCAATAAGCCTTCATTCGTCATTTTAGTATCAAACTGATTCTCTAGTTCATTCACGGCAATATACTCGTCCAAATCATCTTGCGTTTCTCCCAAAGATTGCTGATCTTCCATATAGGAGGAGTTTTCATCTAACTCCCCTACCGAGTCGTCTGGAACAGGGGTAGTGGTCGGCGCACTCTCATTCATGATTCCACTACCACTTTCAAATATTTCACTGAATACTTTAGAGACTTCTGCAAATCTTCCCTCATCTACCGAACTCGTAGCAAATAGCACGATGAATAATGCTAGTAATAATGTCAATAGATCAGAGTAAGGTAATAGCCAAGATTCGTTAATATGTTCTATTTCGCGCTTCTTTTTCTTACGCTTCTTCGCCAACTTTACCAGCTCCTTCGCCACCATCCATAGCTAGCTTTTTTCGGTCCTCTACAGATAGATAAGATGCCAATTTCTGTTCGATGACACGCGGCGCTTCCCCTTCCAATACGGAAAGAATTCCTTCAATTACCATTGTCCTCTGGCGGACTTCTTCTTTTGACTTGCGCACCAATTTATTAGAGAACGGATGCCATAAAACATATCCTGTAAAAATCCCAAGCAATGTCGCAATAAATGCAGCAGAAATCGCATGTCCTAACGCATCGATATTGTTCATATCTTTTAGTGCGGCAATCAATCCTACAACAGCTCCGAGAACCCCTAGTGTAGGGGCATATGTACCGGCTTGAGAGAAAATGAGTGCACCAACTGAGTGACGTTCCTCCATCGCCTCAACTTCTTCACTTAATACATCCCGAATATAATCGGCATTCTGACCGTCAATGGCCAAACTCAAGCCATTTTTCAAAAACGGATCATCAATTTCATCTGTTTTTGCTTCCAAGGCAAGTAATCCTTCTCTACGCGCAATATCAGCCCAAGAAGAAAATAGACGAATTAATTCTGCATCTGACGCAAGCTTTTGCTGAGTAAAAATAATTTTAAATAATTTAGGTACCTTCTTTAATTCATTTAGCGGAAATGCGATGACAACAGCACCAATCGTTCCTGCAATGATGATTAGGATAGCGGCCGGGTTAAGTAACGCATCGGGCGTTACCCCTTTGAGCGTCATCCCAATAAGGAGAGCTGCAAATCCTAACACTAAACCTACAATTGTGGATAAATCCATATATAAAGCCTCCAAATACTACATTCTTCTTATTATTTCGGTTATTTTATGACGTTGTTTAGGGAAAACCGTCGACTATTGTTTAGGGAGTTAAGAGTATTTCATCCTATCTCGATTGCTTTATCGTTGCGAACTGTGATCTTCACTTGTTAGAATTATCACAATACGTAAAAAGGAGATGTCATGATGAATCAATTTCAAGACCAACTTTCCAATTATGCCGACTTAGCCGTAAAGGTAGGTGTAAATATTCAACAAGATCAATATCTGTTCATCAGCGCTTCTACTGAAATTACTTCATTTGTTCGATTGATCGTTGAAAAAGCTTATGAAGCAGGGGCACGACAAGTATTCGTAGACTGGGTCGACGATATCGTCACACGTCTGCGTTATGAAAAAGCACCAGCGGATTCGTTTTCTGAGTTCCCTACGTGGAAACAAATGGAACGTGAACAGCTAGCTGAAAAAGGCGCTGCTTTCATGTCCATCGTATCGCAAGACCCAGACTTATTAAACGGCATTGAATCTAGCAGAATACGCGATAATCAGAAAGCCTCCAGCACTGCTCTTAGCCAGTTCCGTCAAGCTATGCAGGCAGATAAATTTAGCTGGACAGTAATCGCTGCACCTTCGACTGCATGGGCAGCTAAAATTTTTCCTGAATTACCTACGGAAGAACAAGTACCTGCTCTATGGAATGCTATTTTACGTGCTGTAAGAGCTGATCAGCCAGATCCAGTGCAAGCATGGAATAAGCACAATGAAAATTTGCATGAAAAAGTAGATTATTTGAATGGTAAACATTACCGTAAACTTCATTATACAGCTCCAGGCACCGACTTAACAATAGAATTACCGGAAAAGCACTTATGGTGTGGAGCTGGTAGTGTCAATCAAGCTGGGCATGAGTTCATGGCGAATATGCCAACCGAAGAAGTCTTTACAGCACCGTTAAAAACTGGAGTGAATGGCTCTGTTACCAGCACTAAACCACTTAGCTATGCGGGAACAATCATTGAGGGCTTCACGATTCAATTTAAAGACGGCAAAATCACAAACGTTTCAGCTGATCAAGGTGAAGAAATCCTGAAACAACTGGTCGATACCGACGAAGGCTCCCAATTCCTTGGTGAAGTAGCACTGGTACCGCATGACTCACCTATTTCCAATTCAAATGTTTTATTCTACAATACTTTATTTGATGAAAATGCCTCAAATCACTTGGCAATCGGGAGTGCTTACGCATTTTGTCTAGATGGTGGAAAAGAAATGGATTCCAAACAACTACAAGCTAATGGATTAAACCAAAGCTTGACACACGTCGATTTCATGATTGGATCTGAAAAGATGGATATTGATGGAATACTTGAAGATGGAACAGTAGAGCCTGTCTTCCGTAATGGCAATTGGGCATTCTAAAATCCGTCACTTTTCATTCGAAGTTTACAATAGCTCTTAATATTTTCTTGAAAATCGTGTATAATGGATAAGAGATCATAATACATTTCAGAAAGAGGGGCTTTCAAATGGCTTTAATGTATACAACAGTTATCGGTTACATGGTTGTTCTTGGACTTGCATCCTTGTTTACGATGCACTTCTTATCTGGATCAATGGATTCAAACGACTCCATTACTATTGATCCGAAACCAGAAGGCAGAAACTAATTTGCTTCTATTCCAGTCTCAATGGATATGGATTACATGATTAGAGTTGCCTGACAAAGGCAACTCTTTTCTTTTACATACTATAAACAGTGCGAAGGAGATTATAACCATGACATCATTATCCGAAATTATGATTTATAACAAATCGTTCGTTGAAGAAAGAAAGTACGAAGAGTTTTCCACTACGAAATTTCCGAATAAACGGATTGTCATCCTCACGTGTATGGATACAAGATTAATCGAGCTTCTTCCTAAAGCAATGAATTTAAAAAATGGCGATGCTAAAATCATTAAAAGTGCTGGCGCTATTATCACATCTCCTTTTGGCGGTTTGATGCGAAGTATATTAGTTGCCGTTTATGAATTACAAGCAGATGAAATATACGTGATCGGGCATCATGATTGCGGCATGAGCTCGATCAACACGGATCACATTATAGGAAACATGATTGAGCGCGGTGTTGATCCGAACATGTTCAAAACATTGAAGTATTCCGGTATCGATATGGAAAAATGGTTGCACGGTTTCAGTGATGTGACAGAGAGCGTGAAAAAGAGTGTGGACGCGATCCGCAACCACCCTCTCATCCCAACCGACGTAAATGTTCATGGTCTTGTAATCGACCCTGCTAACGGCAAGCTGGACATTATTGAAGATGGTTACAATGCACAAGAGTTATCTCAGTAAAATAATTAGATGAAAAACCGGCCTCATCGATATGAGGTCGGTTTTTGTGTTTTTATGACGTGTGGCGTGGTGGGGGCTATGAGCGGTTGTAAGGAGACTTTGAGCGCTCAGGCCAAATGTATGAGCGAATCCAACGCAATATAGAGCGGTTAGCCAGCGGGATAGAGCGGGCAGGCATGAACTATGAGCACCTACACGAAACTATGAGCGGAAACGCGTTCGCGCTGTTGCTCCACCTCAGAATGACGTGTGGCGTGGTGGGGCTATGAGCGGTTGTAAGGAGACTTTGAGCGCTCAGGCCAAATGTATGAGCGAATCCAACGCAATATAGAGCGGTTAGCCAGCGGGATAGAGCGATCCAGCATGAACTATGAGCGCCTACACGAAACTATGAGCGGAAACGCGTT
>NZ_PDYV01000025.1:0-36192 GCF_002743235.1 Sporosarcina sp. P25 | reverse complement strand
AACATAGAGCGCTCGACCAACTTCATTGAGCGAAAACCGAACAACATAGAGCGCTCGACCGACTTCTTTGAGCGAAAACCAAACAACATAGAGCGCTCGACCAACTTCTTTGAGCGGAAACCAAACAACATAGAGCGCGCCAGCCTTATTTTTCTATCGATTCGAGAGGTGGCACACTATTGGTTGTGTAGCTAGCCCTTTCTAACGTATCCAGAGGTGTGAAATGGTCTAATGTGTAGCTATTTACTTCATTTGCCGAAATCGTGTAGAGGAAATTGCCGCTATACAACAGACGTTGAATTTCTTTCTCCCAGTCCATGTAGTCATTTGTCATGCGCTCGGTTAGATCAGCTGTCTTAACAATACCGCGTTCAGTAGTGATTTTATATATCATTGCGCCGGAGCTTTGTAGATCTAGGATGTTTTCACGCTTGGATTGCTCATACACCGAAATCGGAAAGCCGAACAAGTTGCGGGTTGGATGAATGAACAACGCGTGATGATCGTGCTGGACAGATGAATAGGTGCCTTGCCCACCGATAACTTCAGATGCGGTTTCTTTTGGATTCGCAAAATCTGTTACGTCGAATAAAGAGATTTTCATGCCGCCTGTTTGGATGAGCGGCGCGCCGCCTTGTGGATTTTTCTTCGCGATTGTTTCATAGCCAAAGCCGATTAAATGGCCTTCGTCAAGCGGATGCAAGTAATTGCTAAAGCCCGGGATCTTCAGTTCGCCAAGCACTTTCGGGTGATGCGGGTCCGCAACATCCATGACGAATAGCGGGTCCGTTTCACGGAACGTTACCATATATGCTTTATCTCCGAGGAATCGTGCGGAATAAATGCGTTCATTGACCGCTAGATTTTCGACCGAACCGACTTGTTTCATATTTTCGTCGAGGATGAATAAATGATTCTTCGCTTTATTGCGTTCATCCCAAAGATTGCCTTCTGTGGTGACTGCACGGAAATAGCCGTTGTGTTCATCCATCGAAAACTGATTTAAGATCGTCCCTTTTAGTTGAGCGGTTTGCAGGAAATAGACGTTCGTTTTGTCGAGGCTGAATTTGAATACTTCACTAGTGCTTTGCTGATTGTTTTGGTAGTTAGTAGACGTCAGATACAGATGATCTGCGGACATGTACAGTTGTTCACCACTGCCAAGATAAGCTTTCGTATCCACTCCGCCTTTTTCTCCCGACTCAATATCGAGTGTCGTGATGACCGAGTAGGAGGGTTCCATCGCGCCTGGCAAAATCGAGATTTTATCAAGTGCGAGCGACTGTACTTTTTGATTGGCTGTGGAATCATAGACTTTTGGTATTAGCTGATCTTCTAACGGCTTTGGGTGATCGTACCAAAGGAATGGTTGATTATTCGTGATCATATAGACGAATTGGCCGATTTTACGTGTTCCGATGACGTATCCTTCTGCACCTGTTTCACGAATAAGTTTCGGATTCGTACGGTCTGTGACGTCATAGACACGAATGACGGACAGTTGTTGTGTCGGCATCATCCGGTCTTCCGTGATTTTCGAATCCATATTGGATGTCGGCGCATCTAGATTTCGGCCACCAATTAATACGACTTTATCTTGATCTATATACAGTTGATTTGAATAAAACTCATCCGAAAAAGCTACCTCGCTGGCACGGACCATCTCGTTAGGATTACGGATATCGGTGATCATAAGTCCTTCGCCACTTAGGATATCATAGAGGAAATCACCATCCGTTTTGACAGTATCTGCTTCGTCTACTCCCGCCACTTGCTGATTGGTTTGTGAATGATCAGCGCCGCCACCAGAAGCTTTATCCTCCGAAGAAGACTCTTCCATGATTTCACTGCGTCCTTGAGGTTCCACTCGTTCAAAGAAGTTCTTTATTTCCTTAATGGACGTGACGGGCTGTACAGATTCGAGGACGGTGAATGAAAGTGCTTTGTCCGCTGCGCGTTTCCATACTCCAAAACTATTCGTTGGGATATGCAATGTATAGTCTCCTGGTTGTAGCTCCCCTACTTGTAACGACGTCTTTCCATTTCCATACGAAAGCTTGGCCGGAGTTCTCTTATTGCTTTTCGTAATATGAAACTCCGAAGCATCCAAGTTCTTTTTCACTGGTTCCGTGAAATAGACATTCAGCGATTGACCTGCAAGCACAGACTTCGTGGATGTAATACCCACTTTCGGCCAAAGTAGGAAACTGATCAGTACAAGGATTCCGATCGTTCCTGCTGCCCCCAATACAATGAGCCACCTGCTTGTATTCATAGTTTTCATCTCCTCTTAATTCCTTTGCATTAGAGTAGACTGAAAATTTTTGATTCCGTTACATTCTATTGAAAAAAGCTAAAAAACTCCTCTTATAGAGTCATTTTAGCTTGGTCATAGCTTCTTCCATTGTCTGTCGCCTTCTACGTTACTAATGGATCGTCCTATATGAAATAGATTTTCAAGCTCCAGTTCGTCCAGATATCCTTTTAACTCAAGCATAATGTGATCAGGATCGATCTTCTCCTGGTTGAGTAGACTGACATCGACTTTGAGCGGTATTTTCATTTTTTGTCCCGGTTCGATTTCCAGTCCAAGATCAGTCGAGTACTTGAAGGGGTTCTCTCCCCTACCTTTCTCTAGTTTCACCTCGAAGCTGAAGGTTAATGTAGGCTGGTGGATCACCCTGTTGGTGTCATTATTTACTTCAATTAAGTATTCAATTTTTCCATCTTCTAACGCTTTCTCTTGTAACACTTTGAGTTGCACTTTTTCTATATCTTCATAAAGACCTACAGCCGGTACAATCTCTTCATTTTCAGTATTCGACTCTTGCAATAACGGTAGCACGAGTAGCAAAAAC
Organism: Sporosarcina sp. P25; assembly: GCF_002743235.1. Classification (NCBI taxonomy): domain Bacteria; kingdom Bacillati; phylum Bacillota; class Bacilli; order Caryophanales; family Caryophanaceae; genus Sporosarcina; species Sporosarcina sp. P25. The sequence goes on along the minus strand of NZ_PDYV01000025.1, from coordinate 33,334 downwards.
ATCACAGTGGCCATGGCGACAACGCTCCAGATCACGATGCTCTGCTTTTTCCTACGGGGTTGAATGTTGTTTTTCTTTCTGTGGATCCGGCCTTTTTCTTGTTCGTCCATCATATCCCTCCTCTCTCCACTTCATTTCTATAGGTAGTTTACGATAGTAAACGTCTATTACCAAATTAGTTCCGACTCATTTTTTCATTCTAAAAAGGAAGAGCGGAAAACCTCGCCCTTCCTCGCTAGTATTTATACACTCACAATCGATAATTCTCTAAGTTGTTCAATCGCTTGTTCAATCAATTCCACCTTTTGCACGAGTGCAAGGCGGACGTAACCTACCCCGGCAGTGCCAAAGATGCTGCCCGGTACCATGACGACGCCAGCTTGTTTGATGACTTCGAAAACAAATTCTATATCGTCCAGGTCATACGGATATTTTGCCCAGACGAACATACCGCCTTCAGACGGCGTTGTTTCCCAGCCCAAGGATGCGAGTCCGTCCATTAACGCGTGATGACGTTTAGAGAACTCTGCGCGTAGGCGATCTGTGATTTCTTCTCCATTATCAAGTGCGACAATGGCTGCTTCTTGGATCGGTCCGAATGTTCCATAGTCGAGATTGGATTTTAGTTCGCGCAACACTTTGATCATGTCTGCATTCCCAACGAAGTAAGCGATTCGTGCACCTGCCAAGCTGAAGCTTTTGGATAGCGAGTTGATTTCCATACCGACTTCCATTGCGCCAGGTGTCGTGAGGAAACTTGCCGGACGGTCGCCCGTGAAATAATATTCCGAGTATGCTGCGTCATGAAGTACGATGATTTCGTATTTCTTCGCAAACGCTACGACTTCTTCAAAAAAGGCTTCGTTCGGCATGGCCGGTACCGGATTTCCTGGTAAGTTCAAGATAAGTAGTTTAGTCTTTTTCAGCACGTCTTCTGGAACTTCTTTGAGATTAGGCAAGAAGCCGTTCTCCGCAAGCAATGGCATGTAGTACGGTACGGCACCCGCTAGTTTAATTCCTGCGTCATAGGCAACGTAGGCAGGATTCGTCGTGAGGACATAATCTCCTTCGTCACAGAACGCGAAAGGTAAATGAACGAGACCTTCCTGCGAACCCATCGTCTGCAATATTTCTGTATGAGGGTTAATGATGACACCTGTCCGCCGCTTGTAATAATTCGCGACGGCTTCATGGAACCGCTTCGTCCCTCCGAGAGTGTAGCCGTAAGATGATGCTAATGCGCTTTGCTCAGACAACGCTTGACGCACACGCTAGTCAGGCGGAAGGTCGGGGCTACCAAGACTTAAATCGACGACTTGCGCGCCTGTCGCTTTTTTTAACTCAGCAGCTGCTTTTAAATCACCAAAGATCGCCGGTGAGAAGATGGACATTTTTTTGGAAGGTTGAAAGTTCATGAAGACACGCTCCTTAGCTGTTATATAGTACGTAATGACTTTATTATAACACGCAAAAAGACAGCTTGGATTAATTTTCTATCGAATATCTGGATGTTTGTTCGCCGGCAATCAGGGAATACTTTTGATAACTATATACCGAGGAGGATGTCACATGAGTCAAGATCGATACGAGAAAATCGACGACAATATAACAGGACAAACACAATCTACGCAGCCTGGCGTCGAGGAAGAGATGCATCCCGCTCCAATTTATGATGATCCTAACTTCAAGGGTGCAGAGAAACTTAAAGGCAAAACGGCATTGATCACAGGTGGCGACAGCGGAATTGGTCGTGCCGTCGCCGTTGCCTATGCGAAAGAAGGAGCGAACGTAGCCATCGCCTATTTGGCAGATCAGGAAGACGAAGATGCGGATAAAACAATTGAATTAATTGAGAAATATGGTGGCAAAGCGAAGAAATATCAAACCGATATTAGTAGCGATGAAAACTGTAAACAGCTGATCAACCAAGTTATTGACGACTTTGGTGATCTTAATATACTGGTCAATAATGCCGGAAAACAATTCCCTCAACAGTCCATCGAAGACATTACGGAAGAGCAGTTGAAGGAAACGTTTGAAACGAACTTTTTCGGCTTGTTCTATATGTCAAAAGCAGCCATTACTCATATGAAAAAAGGCGACTGCATAGTCAACACTTCTTCGATTACAGCCTATAACGGATCGCCTGGACTGCTTGATTACTCCGCGACAAAAGGAGCCATCACAAGCTTTACACGTTCATTGGCGTTAAATCTATCGGAGAAAGGGATTCGAGTGAATGCAGTAGCACCCGGACCGATCTGGACACCATTGATCCCTGCTACATTCGATGCGAAAACAGTGGCTGAACATGGAGCAGATACCCCGATGAAACGCCGTGGACAGCCTGCTGAGAACGCACCCGCTTATGTCTTCTTGGCTTCACAGGACTCAAGTTATATGACAGGGCAGACGATACATGTGGATGGCGGAGATTTCGTCGGTTCTTAATTTGGGATGAACGTCGAAGCGTCATCGCATACTAGTATATATTCATCGCGCTATTGCATTACAACTATAAATTCCACAAAAAAATGATGCGGTAAGCCACACATACTGGCTCACCGCATCATTTTCATTCCTCAAACGGCCATTTAGGCAACATACGATTCAACTTCTTATCACTACGCTCCCCAAGCACATACTCCGCTTGCATGATTGTATGGATTTCACGTGTGCCTTCGTAAATGACGGGCGCCTTGGAGTTGCGTAAATACCGTGCAACTGGATACTCATCCGAATAGCCGTACGCTCCATGGATCTGCACTGCGTCGTCTGCTGCTTGGTTAGCAAAATCACAAGCTTGCCACTTCGCGAGCGACGTCTCACGCGTATTCCGAACACCGCTATTCTTCAACTCACCCGCACGATATACAAGAAGACGACTCATCTGATAACCGGCTTCCATCTTCGCAAGCATCTGTTGCACAAGCTGGTGTTCTCCTATTTTCTTTCCAAATGTTTCACGCGTTGTTGCGTACTCTACGCTCGATTCAAGGCAGGCGTACAATAAGCCCACTGCACCAGCCGCCACGGTGAAACGACCGTTATCAAGCGCCGCCATCGCAATTTTGAATCCTTCGCCTTCTTCACCAAGTAAGTTGGCAGCGGGTATGCGCACGTCTTCAAAAAACAGCTCACCCGTGTTACCTGCACGAATGCCGTACTTCCCTTTAATTGCCTTCGATGAAAATCCAGGCATGGTCCGCTCAACAATAAATGCGCTGATACCGTGATGTTTTTTCGATTTATCGGTGTAGGCGAAAACGAGGAAATTGTCTGCCGCATCACAAAGTGAAATCCACGTTTTCTGACCGTTCAATACATAGGTATCTCCGTCACGAACCGCCGTCGTTTGCAGTGCAGAAACATCCGAGCCAGCGCTAGGTTCCGTCAATCCGAACGCACCGATTTTCTCACCTTTTGCTTGTGGCACTAAATACTTTTGTTTCTGCTCTTCCGTTCCCCACTGCATCAGCGTCATGCAATTCAAACCGATGTGTACGGAAACTGCAGTGCGAAAAGCCGTGTCGCCACGTTCGAGTTCTTCGCATAAAATGGCCAAAGCATTATAATCCATCCCACTGCCGCCATATTTTTCGGGTACGCAGACGCCCATGAATCCAAGATCCGCGAGCCGTTTCCAAATTCCTTTGTCAAAACTACCTTGTGTATCCCATTTCGCAATATGCGGCATAATTTCCGCATCCACAAACTGTCTTGCTGTCTGTCGCAACATGTTCTGTTCATCTGTAAATGTAAAGTCCATCTTCGTGTCCTCCTTTACAATGAAACTAGGCTTTTTTGATGCGTGCGTTCACTGCAATCTGCCCGACTGGTAGGCCATATACGCGGTTATACAACTGTCGATAAAACTTTCTAAACTGGCGCTCGTTCAAAGCGGGCAATTCTGAAGTGGTCATCAATAATAATGGATGCTTGAAATTTGTCAGTTTCACCGTTTGATCAAGTGTCAGTCCATTGCGTTCATAAAATGCAATACGTCGTGTCCGAATAGATAATTCTTCTTCATTTCGGGAAAAGTCCGGATCTTCCACTTCCAGTAGTATTCCTGCTGGCGATAACGCGTCCAGACGGCGAAGCATCACGCTACCTAACCCATACGAACGAAATTCGGGCGCTATTGCCAAATAGAGTACGTGAATGCCTCCGTATTTGGGGATTTCCTGATAGATGGCATAGCCGTACACGTTGATGCCGTCCGTCAAGTAGACTGCACGCAAGATGTTTTTCTTGAGTGCTTTACGCATAATTGGAAACGGAATATGGTCGAGAAATCCGAAATCGACTAGCACGAATTTGAATAACCTATTTACTGTCCGTCGATTCGTTGCGAGATGCTGTAATCCCATCTGCGATGAATTCAATGTTTGTTGCATGTTCACTTCACTCCTTAGAAATACGAGGAGATGGTCTATTGAGATCTAAATCCACGCTTTCCTACCAGTATATACTGTATCAGGCCTGTTGTACGTCAATAACAACTCCGCGTTTCTTCATTTCTTGTATATACAGTTCGCCAGGCACGATTTTTTCTGGTGGATAAGCGCCTCTTTTCGTAATGACACCATTGCCAATCATTTGCGCTACAACGGAAATGGTGTTGGCCGTCGCAAGTGCCATAGCCGTTTCGTTAGTGTTCTGATCTTTTTCGGTAATCATATTGAATGTCACCGTATGCGGCTGCTTGTCTTTCGTCCCGCTAACTATGACGCGGAGTAATACAGCATCCGATTTATCTCCAAGGCGTAATTGTGGTGTCAAATGAGCGAGCATGACGTCGCGCACACGTAATGGTCTACCATCTACACGAATCGTGGATTCCCTAGACAGTAAGCCAAGATCCACTAATACTTGAACTTTGTCGGCATGACCCGGGTAACGGATCGTCTTGTATTCTAGCGTTTCGATAGTGGGGAATGACTCAAGCAACGTCGACGTACCACCTGATGTATGGAAAGCCTCCATTTCGCCATAGCCGTTGAATTCTAACATTTCAATTTCCGACAATGAAGGCAATTCCTTCACTTTGCCATTTCGCATAACGCGTGATGTGTCAGTGTAATGATCAAATAACCCTTCCAATGAAAAGACGACATGATAATTCAGTGGCGGCTCAGGTTTGACCGGAACTCCACCTACGTAAAGTTTGATCGACTGGGTTTCATCCAGCAAGGATGCGCCGTAACCTGCCAGAATATTAATCATACCCGGTGCCACCCCGAGGTCCGGAATTAGCGTTACACCTTTTGCGATAGCTTGTTCATGTAGCGCAAGCACTTTTTCCGTTGCACCGCCGATATGTCCACCTAGATCCACAACGTGTACGCCTCGTTCTACTGCACAACGGGCGACGGCTTCATTGAATGTATAAAACAGTGCGTTGACAACGATATCGCCCAATCCCATTACGTCGCTAAGTTGCTCTTCATTCGTAGCATCGAGCAATAAAATGTCGAGCTTTTCATTCATTAATTCTTCGGCGAAATCTTCCGCTTGCCGAATCGCACGGTCCGCGAGATACACTTTCTTCACTTCGTCTTGCTTTACTAAATCACGCACGACTTCTTTTCCCATTAATCCCGCACCTAATACAACAATTTTCATCTGCTCATCCCTTCTTCCTGTGAGTTCATTCCGTATCGATTTGCGCGCGTTGCAACTTGCCGCTGTAATCGATGTAAATGCTCTTCCATTCCGTAAAGACATCGAGTGCCGCGACCCCGGAGTCACGATGACCGTTCCCTGTCCCTTTCGTTCCACCAAACGGCAAATGAATTTCCGCACCTGTCGTGCCTGCGTTAATATAGACGATACCTGTATCTAGGTCGCGTTGTGCGCGGAAAACTTTATTGACATCTTGCGAGAAAATCGAACTGGACAAGCCATACGCGACGCTGTTATTCACTTCAATCGCTTCATCCAGACTACTGACCGTGATCAATGAAACGACTGGGCCAAAAATTTCTTCTTGCGCGAGTCGGCTATCCCATGCGACATCCGCAAACAATGTGGGCTCAACATAATATCCATTCGCGAATTTCCCTTCATTCAGCACATTTCCACCTGCCACTAGATTTGCACCTTCACTTTTACCGATTTCGATATAGCGCTGGATTTTCTCCAGTGCCTTTTCATTGATCACTGGACCGACTTTCACCGTTTCATCCAGACCGCCGCCCATCGTTAAGTCTTTCATGCTCTCCATCAGACGTTTCTGCAATTCTTCTTTCACATCTTCATGAACGATGACTCGACTACAAGCTGTACAGCGCTGTCCTGCCGTTCCAAATGCGCTCCACAAAATTCCTTCTACCGCTAGTTCAATATCTGCATCTTCCAGCACGATGACCGCATTTTTGCCGCCCATTTCTAGAGATACTTTCTTCAAATGGCGACCGCCTAATTCCGCAACGTGACGGCCTGTTTCCGTCGAGCCGGTAAATGAAATAACCCGTACGTCCGGATGTTCGATCAGCGCAGTGCCTACATCTGCACCTGAACCAAAGACGATATTCGCCACACCACGCGGCAAGCCGGCTTCTTCAAAGATCAACGCCATTTCATATGCCATCAACGGCGTTTCCGTCGCCGGTTTCCAAATGAATGTATTTCCCGCCACAATTGCCGGGAACGATTTCCACGTAGCAATGGCAATCGGAAAGTTCCATGGAGTGATCAGACCCACAACGCCAATCGGTGCTCGAACACTCATCGCAAACTTATCCTGCAACTCAGACGGAACCGTTTCACCGAACAACCGTCGACCTTCTCCAGCCATGTAGAACGCCATGTCAATCCCTTCTTGCACTTCACCACGTGCCTCTTCTATGACTTTACCCATTTCCTTCGTCAGTACTTGCGCTAGATGTTCTTTTTTGCCTTTCATAATACGGCCAATTTCATAGAGATAATCCGCACGTTTCGGTGCCGGCACCAAAGCCCATTTCTTCTGTGCTTCCTTCGCCGCAGCAACCGCCTGCCGAACCTCTTCATCAGTTGACAAAGGTACTTGTGCTAATTCATCCCCGTTCGCCGGGTTGAGTACAGCTGTATAACTAGCAGCTTCCTCCTGCCACATGCCGTCGATATAATTAGTTAGCTTCATCAAAACTACTCCTCCCTGCTCGATATAATTTTCGTCAGTTGTCTCTATTAGAATTGTTCGACAATATATCATCCTATTCCTTTAAAGCTAGACATATTCCGGATAAATTCACTTGATGGTCAACAATAGATAACGGGTATAGAGCGCTTGTGTCATTTCATAGAGCGGTTAAATGGATGGATAGAGCGCTCTAGGGGATTGATAGAGCGCCTAGAGCGATTTATGAGCGGATGTCGTGGAAGTATGAGCGCTTAGAAGAAAGTATGAGCATTTCCCCCTAAAGAAAACGACATTCATTGATTGTAAGCGGAAGACAGCGAATCTTGATGGATGTGCATGCGCTTTGATACTCCAGAATGAACGAAATCCGTACTGTAGAGAGTTGGTGTGGGAAGTATCCGCCTAAAACGCAGATCAACGGTGCTTTCCGGCTCATCCCTGCCCATACAAAAAACCGCCACAGCAAGTCGGAAATTCCAACTCGCCATGACGGTTCGCATGCATTACAATAAATACCAAATATAGTGCGCTTCTTCATGACTACCCGGCGTAAGAGCAACACTCTTCGGATAACTCATTTTCTCCACAGCCATCTCCATCAACTTACTGACATGTGGATTTAACTGCTCCGCCTTAGCGAATAACTCTAAAGCGCGCTCTGAAGACGTACCTTGCGCGCGTTCCATCTCGACCAACCATGACAAATACCAATACGCTGCATCATCTTTAGAAACTTCTGCACTCGCCTCCAGCACCTGTGCCGCTTGATCAATTTCTCCTTGATGGATCAACGAAGAAATCGCCAAGTATCGTGCACCTTGATGGTCAAAGAGGTCAAGCGATAGAAGACGCAATAACATGTCGCTCGCTTCAACAAAACGGTCTTGCTCATAGAACCACACACCGTACTGCATCAAGCTGCGTAAATATGGACGATTCGGTGCGAACTTCCACGCATCTTCCGCACGATTGTCAAATTGTTTTTCACCGGAGAATATCGCTTGTTTGAAGAACTTCTCCTGCTCGTCCTTCGAATCTGTCAACTCCGTCTGAAGTAACAACGCATCGACATTCGTCGGATCAGCGCCATATGCACCTACTGCGAAGTCATGTCGCTGCTCGATCGTTTCGGCATTGTACGCCATATAGCAAAGCATCTGTGCTTCTTGTTGTTGATTTTCCGGCTCGAACGGCTGCTGGATCGCTTCTTGAATGTACGCTTGTGCTTCTTCAAACGAATCGAAATTATGCTTTTGCGTTAACATATGCACTTGCCAATTCATTTGCTCAGATGGAAGAGGGTTGGTACCGATATGATACACAGCATCGGTCTGCCTTTCTGCCATCATCTTTTCAAGGTCTTCAATCTTCTCTAGTAGAATATCAGTATGCTTTCGGAACGAAGAGACCGAAACCCCGAACAGTTTACCTACTTCTGCTTGTGTATACGTATTCGTCATCATACTCGTATCGACTGCCAATTGGAACGCCGCCGCAGCGAGTACTTCCGGCTTACGGAACTTCGGATTCTGGTCGGTAAAGTAATACGCCAGCAAGGATAGTAACATTTCATACGCGCCCGGATGTAGCTCTTCCTTCTCGAGTGCAGCATCTAATATTTCCACTACTTCACGTTGCAATGGTGTGAAATTCTGCTCCACTACGTCAGATAACGTCTGAACGTCTAGCTTGCAAACCACTTCATAAATATCGACAAGGTGCTTCTTGAAGAAATTGAAACTATTCTTTTCCTCGCTCGTTTCAGCTAGTTCTTGCACACGCGTCAATAGTTCATCACTCATATGATCATTCACTGCAATGGCAGAAATCGGCATGACCCAGCGCTCTTCATTGCGCATCTCTTCCAAGACAATTGCAACGACAGCGCGGACATCTTCTGGCTCACCCGCTTCTCTTGCCAATAAATACTCGCCTTCACCAAGAATCTCTTTCATATGGTAGACGTCTTTATCCGCCTTCGTCACTTCTGCGAATGTAATGAAAACATTTTGCCAGCTCTTTAAAATGGCCCGTACCGCTCTATTTTGTGTACGGTTTAGCGCTTTTACAAGATGGCGTCTCCAAAGATCTTTCCGCACGACGAAGAAATAGTAATCGCTGACATTCGTCACGAGTTCCTCTTCTTCCATCCACTCACCGAGACGTCCAGCCCACTCTTTCAATAATCCTTCTAATGATTGAATCTCAGCAGGAGACAAGGACGTTTCATAATAGCTGTTTAATACTTTCTTCAATTCTTCTTGGACTGCATTTGTGCCCGGCATTTCTGTTTTGCCACAGCAGTTCTCCACGATTTCCCCGCTTCCGCATGGGCATTTTTCTTTATTCCCTATCACATCGAACACAACCTTTTCTTTTTACTATACCATACTAAAAAGAAGCTCCGCATGCATAGCAGCATACGAAACCCCTTGTTTTACTATTCAGACTGTTTTTTCACTTCACCAGTTGTCGGTGGCATGACCCGTTTAATGAATAACGATAAAATCAATGCGACGAGTGTAATCATAGTAGAAATGAAGAATGCGTGATTGACGCCATCTAGCATCGCCATACGTTCAATCTCCGCTTTCATAGTGGATACATCGACTCCAGAGGCGGCCAAATCCTTCGCTTGGACAGCCGCTGATACATCCAATCGTTTTGTCATAAGCGTTAATAACAACGCCGAACCAATCGCGCCCGATACTTGCTGCAATGTATTATTCATTGCCGTACCATGTGGATTGGAGATCATCGGCAACGAGTTCATTCCGTTTGTCATAACCGGCATCATGACCATCGATAAACCAAACATCCGAAGCGTATAGACACCCATCAAATAATAATAACCTGTATCCATCTGCAATTGGCTCAATAAATACGTAGAGAATACCGATATACTAAGTCCTGTGTAAACTAGGACACGCGGCCCGTATTTATCGAATAAACGACCTGTGATGGGCGACATGATCCCCATCAATACCGCACCCGGCAACATCAGCAATCCAGCATCTAACGGTGAAATCCCGCGAACGTTTTGCACATATAACGGTGTCAAAATCATTCCGGAAAACATCGCAACAGACAATACCATCGACACGACGGAAGCAAGGGCAAACATCGGGTATTTGTAAATTCGAAAATCGAGCATCGGCTCTTGCATGCGTAATTGTTTTAGAATGAATAGCACGAGCGAAATCGTACCAATCGCGATTGTGCCATAGACGATTGGAGAACTCCAACCCTTTTCACCCGCAGAACTGAAACCGTACAGCAAACCACCAAAACCGATAGTCGACAATACTAACGAGGAGAAATTGATGCGCACATCACGATTCGGTGTAATATTCTTGAGTTTGAAGATGGCGAGGGCCAATGTTAGCAATGAAATCGGCAGCACAATCTCAAACAATGTCCGCCACGAATAATGCTCGACTATCCAGCCAGACAATGTCGGCCCAATTGCAGGTGCCGTGAACATCACAAGACCGAACATTCCTAATGCCGCTCCCCGTTTTTCAATTGGGAAAGCCGTCAACATTACATTCATCAACAGTGGCATCATCAGTGCGGAACCGGTAGCTTGGATCATACGTGCAACTACTAGTAAAGAGAATGTCGGTGCGATGATTGCGATAAACGTCCCTAGAGAGAAGAGCACCATCGCGATAATGAAGATTCTTCTATTTGTAAACTTCTGAATGAAAAACGCACTTGCCGGAATCATAATCCCGTTGACCAGCATATAACCTGTCGTCAGCCACTGAACAGCCGATGGAGTAATAGAAAACTCTTCCATAATGACCGGCAATGCAATATTCAGTAAAGTATTGTTCAAGATCGCAACAAACGCCCCTATGAATAATATGGCTATGATGCCATAGGGCGGTTTCTCATGCATTTTTTTAATTTCTATTGATTCTACCATTTTATCCTCCTATAGCATGTGAAAGTTATGTCAGATTTATATTTTATACCGTCAGTATATTTATTACAACTAATAGATTTCAAAAATCTCAAAAGCTTGATGTAACAATGTTTTAAGAATAGTATATAAAGTATACACAGGGTATAAAAAATAAAACGCACAGGTGATTATCTATGAATGACCGCAAAAAGCACGTATTGCTTATAGCAAAACAATTATTCATCGACAAAGGCTTTCACGCGACATCTATTCAGGATATTTTGGATGCAGCGCAAATTTCAAAAGGAACGTTCTATAATTACTTCTCTTCTAAAAATGAATGTCTCATGTCGATTTTGCGAGACGCTTATTGTATAAGTTACTTACGAAGAAATGAGCTAGCGATTGGCAAAGATCTAGCAGACCCTGTCTTGCTCTCTGAACAAATTGAAATTCGTTTGACGATGAACCGGGAACAAAACTTACTTCCACTGTTTGAAACGATCGTTCATTCGCCTGATGACGAGCTACGTCAATTCGTCAAGCAGATGCACTTCCGAGAACTCGCATGGATTGCGAAACGACTGGTCGACGTCTACGGCGAAGAAGTAAAACCCTACGCCTATGATTGTGCATCGCTGCTTTTCGGATTCATCCAACATGCGCTCAACATCTGGAAAAGTTCAACTACCGAGCGAATTGATACGATGAAACTAGTGGAGTTCGTCATGCAACGAATGGAAGTCCTCGTACCGGATATCGTAAAACGAGACGCACATTTCCTGTCGCAAAACTTGCTGGAAGATATTTTAACAGCCGCAGAGTTTTATCCGATGCCACGCGAAGTGCTGATCGAGAATTTGCAAAAGTTCATTGACAACTTACCGAAGGAAGAAAGTCAACAGACATTATACAGCCAGTTTTTATTGGATGAGCTATCCGCTGAACACCCCCGATTCTATTTACTGGAATCCGTTGTACGTTCGTTCCGTCAAGCGTTTGAAGGTTCCGAATTACAGTTGCAGGCAATCGAACTGTCCGCAGCGATTTGGTTGTTCATCAATAAATCCCAGTGACAACACAAAAGAGACTAGCCAAGTCAGCGAGTACGACGTGGCTAGTCTCTTTTTTCATTGTAGAGGAGGGGTGTGAGGAAATCTTTGCATGTCACACTATACAGTAAAATAAACTAGTTGATCTTAGCGCATACCAACTAACCACGAACTTGATGATTGGGCTCTTCCCCTTGCGCAAATGCAAGTAACGCGTCCACGTTCAACTTCATCATCGCCTTGCGCGTCTTCACTGTAGCACTGCCAATATGCGGAAGCACTGTCACATTCGGCAATGTCAGCAACGGATGATCTAGCGGAACAGGCTCAGTCTCAAACACGTCTAGCCCTGCCGCATGAATCTTTTTCGTGCGTAGCGCATCAAACAGTGCGTCTTCATCCACGATACCGCCACGTGCGACATTGATCAGAATACCCGTCTCTTTCATCTGGGACAACTGTTTTTCGCCAATCATACCTTTCGTCTCTTCACTGAACGGCACCAAAATTAGCACGAAATCAGACGACGCTAGTAAATCAGGCAATCCGGCATAACGACAGCCATACATATCTTCCATTTCGGACTTGCGGTTACGGTTGTGATATAGCACGTCCATATCGAACCCTTTTGCACGTTTCATCACCGCTTCACCGATCCGGCCCATGCCGACGATCCCCAGTGTAGCTCCATTTACATCCATTCCCGTGAAACCAAGTGGCTCCCATGACGTCCAGCGCCCTTCGCGCAACATGTTCTCTGCACCGATCAAATCACGGGCCGTCGCCATCAATAAAGCAAACGCCAAATCTGCGGTCGTTTCTGTCAGCACATCCGGTGTATTCGTTACGGTAATATTCCGTGCCGCCGCAGCTTTAACATCGATGTGATTATAGCCCACTGCCATATTAACGATTAGTTGTAATGAAGGGGCTGCGTTGAGGACTTCTTCATCGATTTGATCGGAAATGACGGTCCATAGCGCGTTAGCGTCAGCCACTTCTTTTAACAACACATCACGGGGAACCGCTTCACTCGTTGATTCCCACATCCGTACTTCATAGTATTCACGTACTGGGGCGATCATTTCTTCCGGCATCCCTCGACAAATATATACTGTTGGTTTCATGGACAGCACTCCTTTAGCCACCGATATAGTTCATATTAATTTTCTTACGGTTCTTCACGGTCTGCTCCGTACGTTCATCGGAATAGCGGTCTTTTCGGCCTCTCCAGACGTTGGCGATCACTTCGTATACTTCTTCGTCGGTTTGATCCGAACGAATTAATTCCCGCAGGTCAAAGCCTTCTGACGCGAAGAGACACGTGTAGAGTTTCCCTTCGGATGATAGACGAGAACGTGTACACGTGGAACAAAACGACTCCGAAACAGATGTAATGAAGCCCACTTGCGCATCCGTCCCTGTATAGCGATAGCGTTTGGCTACTTCACCGTAATAGTCTTCTTCCGCAGGCTCCATATCGAATTCAGCTGCCAGCATGTCGTAGATTTCTTTCTTCGTGACGACTTTTTTAAAACTCCAGCCGTTGTCATTACCGACATCCATGAACTCGATATAGCGTAACGTGATGCCACGTTCTTTGAAATACGCTGCCATTGGGAGGATCTCGCTTTCATTGATACCTTTTTGTACGACCATATTTACTTTGATGGTGAAGCCTATGTCTTGTGCCTTTTGGATATTTTTGAGAACAAGTTCAGGTGAAATGCCACGGCCGTTGATCTGTCCAAATAATTCTGGATCGAGTGCGTCTAAACTGATATTTAGACGGCGCAATCCAGCGTCGTAAAGCGCTTGCGCGTATTGACCGAGCAACACTGCATTCGTTGTAAGTCCGATGTCTTCGATCCCTTCGATGTCGTGAAGCTTTCGTATCAACTCGGGTAAGTTTCGGCGCATCAGCGGTTCACCGCCCGTCAAGCGTAGTTTCTTCACACCTAACTGAGCAAAAATCCGTGCCAAGCGCTCCAACTCCTCAAACGATAGCAATTCATTTTTAGCTAGAAATAAAAAGTCATCGCCAAAAACTTCTTTCGGCATACAGTACGTACAGCGGAAATTACAGCGATCCGTAACAGAAATCCGCAAATCCCGAATCGGACGACCGAGCTGATCTACAATGGCATTCATCTTCTTCATCCCCTTTCTAGTTCACATGGCGTGTTGACATTTTTAAAAGTTATTTCAGGTGTATTGGTTAATACAGCGCCTTCAATCCACTGACTTTCATGTTGCGCTTGCACATGCATGACTCGACGATTGCCATTGTGTAACGCTTGTTTTATCGTCGGTTTGACGTTAGCATTCCAGACCGAAACAAGTGGATGTCGTTTGCCTTCTACCGTGGCAGACGAAATATCTCCATGATGCAATTCAAGCAATCTTTTCATGACACCCGCTTCAATAAACGGCATATCACAAGGCAATACTACGTATCGGTCTGCTTCCAACAACTCCATTGCAGATAAAATCCCTGCAAGAGGACCCATTCCGGAAAACGACTCCAGATCTGTCGTCACCCGAACAGTATCCGGAAACAACTCTTTGCTTTCAGGACGCGTGACAATGACGATTTCATCGCAAATTGGACGCAATGCATCTAACGAATAACGATAGAACGCGTGACCTTCATGCGTCGCAAAAGCTTTTGGCGATCCAAAACGTCGCGATTGACCGCCCGCTAGCAACACACCGACCGTCTTCATCCGCCACTCACTGGTGGAATAAACGCACAGACATCCCCCGCCTGAATGACATCATCCTTTAAGGCATATTCTTCATTCACCGCTACATGAATCGTCTCTTTACCAAAACCCGGATACGTGTCTTCTGCCCAGTTCAGCAATTCTTCGACCGTCAAAGGCGCACGATCCAAAGACTCTTCCCCTTTACCCGTCAACTCACGCAGCCTTGCAAAGTAATGAACTGTAATCATTGTGATTCGCTCCCTTTCTCTGGATATTTCTTCTGTGCACCGATCCATTCTTCGCCGTCTTCCCAGATTTCTTTCTTCCAAATCGGTACGACTTCTTTAATGCGCTCAATTGCATATTCATTTGCCTCATACGCTTCTTTTCTGTGAGGTGACGATACCGCGATGACTACAGCAATGTCTGATATTTTCAGCTCACCAATCCGATGTGCCATAGCGACTTGAACTCCCGGCCACTTCGCTTCCATCTCCGCACCGATTTCAGCAAGCTTCTTTTCCGCCATCGGGACATACGCTTCATACGCGAGATACAATGTCCGTACGCCATGCGTCCATTCACGAACATGTCCCGTGAACACTGTCACGGCGCCCGCTGCTGGATGCAAAACGAGATCGCTGTATTTCTGCACATCAATCGGCGTATCTATGATTTCATATCGTTTCATTCTCTCGCCTCCAACCATTCTTGCAGCCACCCATCGAGTCGTGTAATGTCATCGAACAATTCGGCTGTTTCCACCGTCTGAATGATTCCAGATAACGACTCCAGCTCTTGCCGTTGTTCTTCATTTCGGATGAGCACCACTTTCTCACCGGCTTCTTTTTTATAGCCTTCTATCAATAAAACATCCGGCTCACTAGATGCGGCCAATGTCTTTAACTGTTCAAATGAACGTTCTTTATTCTGTATCAATTGTATCATATCGCCGCCCGCCACAAGAGTTGAGACTGCTCCACATTGTAAGAATTGCACCGTATCCGTATGCGCTGGCGGCAGTGCGGGCGCGCCCCCATGCCCATGATGTTTGAGAACCGCCACTTCGTAACCAAGCTGTTTCAGCACGGTAATCCAGTGCGAAACAAGCGTCGTTTTTCCACTGTTCTTGAAGCCAACGACATGTAGTGTCTTCACAGTTCCCAACGCTCCACACCTTGTTCCGTTCCTAGTAACAATACGTCCACCAGCATACCTTTTTCAAAGCCGCGGGTTCCGCTTGGCAAGACGATCATGCAGTTCCCCCGCGCGATAGAAGACACTGCACTGGATTTATTGAAACCTGCAGGCGTCGCTATGATTCCTTCATTTGTCATCGACCAGCTAGCGCGAACGAAACGAGTGAACGGATTCGCTTTCTTGAAATCTTCCCCAAGAACCGCTTGAATACGCGGCATATAAGGCGCTGTACAGCCCATCATCGAGTAAATGGCAGGGCGTGCGAATAATTCAAATCCCGTGAAGCAAGCAGAAGGATTTCCTGAGAGACCGAATAATAATTTATCCCCTAACACTGCCACCGTCGTCACACTACCTGGACGCATCGCCACTTTATTGAACAATACTTCCGCACCGAGTCGTTCGTAGATTACCGGCAAATAATCGTAATCTCCGACCGACACGCCGCCTGTTGTAATAAGCAAGTCTGTTTCCTGCAGTGCCTTCTCAACGATTTCAGTGCATGCATCCAAGTCGTCTTCCATCATGCCATACGATGTATAGTCAATTCCCATTCGCGCCAACTGTGCACGAATCATCGGTCCATTTGAATTGCGGATCTTCCCCGGCTCGAGTTCTTCAGCGACGTCCAATAATTCCGTCCCAGTCGACAATACCCCTGCAATTGGCCGTTTCGCGACACGTACTTGCGCATAGCCAAATGTCGCTAGCAACGCAATGGTTCCTGGATGAATGATCGTTCCTGCTTCGATCAATGTCTCCCCTTGTTTCGCATCTTCGCCTTGACGCGAAATGTTTTCGCCCGCTTCAAACGGCTTACGTAACGTAAATCCATTATCATTCTCCACCGTTTGCTCCAGCATCACGACCGCATCCGCATGTTCTGGAATCAATGCACCTGTCATGATACGAAACGATTCACCTGGCTCAATCGGACGATCCGCTACATGCCCTGCACCAATTTCTCCAATCACACGAAACGCTTTTCTTGCATTACCTGAAGCACCCACCGAATCTTCCGCACGAATTGCAAACCCGTCATACGGCGAACGATCAAAAGGCGGCACGTCATGTTTTGCGACGATAGGCTCTGCTAGCACACGACCATATGTATCTTCTAACGGAAGAACTTCTGTACTAAGCTTATGTACATGTTTCATCACACGTTCTACAGCTTCTGCCACTTGTATCGGTTTTCGAATTTCTACCACGTACATCTCCTACTTTCTTTTGTTATACTAACTAGTACAATGAAATGAAAGGATGATCATCATGTCCGAACTTACACACTTCAATGAACAAGGCCGTGCCAAAATGGTCGACGTGTCCGACAAAGAAACATCACTACGTACCGCGATTGCCACATCGTCCATTAGTGTCAACAAATCCATCCACGAACAAATCACTCATGGCACAAATAAAAAAGGAGACGTCTT
Source organism: Sporosarcina sp. P25 (assembly GCF_002743235.1). NCBI lineage: Bacteria > Bacillati > Bacillota > Bacilli > Caryophanales > Caryophanaceae > Sporosarcina > Sporosarcina sp. P25. The sequence goes on along the minus strand of NZ_PDYV01000025.1, from coordinate 15,899 downwards.
CGCAGTCGCGCAAGTCGCCGCCATCATGGCCGCGAAAAACACGTCCACCATCATTCCCATGTGCCATCCACTTCCTTTAACGGGTGTCGATGTCCGATTTGATTGGGATATCGATGAGGAATCTTCCCATTATCATGTGCTAATCCAAGCCGAAGTCAAAACGAAAGGCGTGACCGGTGTCGAAATGGAAGCCTTGACTGCCGCTTCTGCCGCCGCATTGACGATTTACGATATGTGTAAAGCGGCTGGCAAGGAGATGGTCATCGGACCGACGATGCTACAGCATAAATCGGGCGGGAAAAATGGAGATTATCAACGCGCAGACTAAACGTCGCGCGTTTTTTTGGTTGGATGGTAGGGTTGTTGTTGTGGTTGTGGTTGTGGTTGTGGTTGTGGTTGTGGTTGTGGTTGTGGTTGTTGCGCTCAATGATATCGCGTGAGCGCTCTATCAGCACGCGTATGCGATCATACTTCTGCGCTATCCGCTCTATGAGCACGCGTAGCCGCTCATTCCCCCGCGCTACCCGCTCTATCAGGCCGCGTAGCCGCTCATACTTCCGCGCTATCCGCTCTATGAGCACGCGTAGCCGCTCATTCTTCCACGCTACCCGCTCTATCAACCCACGCATCCGATCATTCTTCCACGCTACCCGCTCTATCAGGCCGCGTAGCCGCTCACACTTCCGCGCTATCCGCTCTATCAACCCACGCATCCGATCATTCTTCCGCGCTACCCGCTCTATCCACCCACGCATCCGATCATTCTTCCACCCTACCCGCTCTATCAGCACACGCATCCGATCATTCTTCCACGCTACCCGCTCTATCAACCCACGCATCCGATCATACTTCCGCGCTACCCGCTCTATCCACCCACGCATCCAATCATTCGCCCACCCTATCCGCTCTATCCCCACACCACCCCTCATCAATTATGCCAAATGTTTCCCAAGTTCATGCACAATATGCGGTAACTCCGGCAAGATCAACTTATCCATCGCAAGCGTCACAGCCTTGGAAGAGCCCGGCAATAAAAATACCGCCTGTAATCCGATTCCGCCAGCGGTTGCGCGACTGAGCAATGCTTTTGATCCCACATCTTCGGTATAACTCAAAAAGCGAAACAGTTCGCCAAATCCGTCTAGTGGTTTTGTGAAATAAGGTGACACGGTTTCCACTGTAATATCCCGTGCTCCAATTCCCGTGCCGCCCGTGAAAATCATGGCTTGAATCGACGAATCGGACGACCAAGCGGATAACCGCTCTACAATATGCTTTGCTTCATCTGGGCAAATTTCATACGCTTTCACTGTATGTCCAGCTTCGATCAACTTGTCGCAAATCACCTTGCCACTCTTGTCATCCGCTTGGGTCCGCGTGTCACTGATTGTCAGCACCGCGACTGTAATTGATTGATCACGAGCTTTCTGTGGTAAATGAGCTTCTTCCATTTGCTATTCCTCCTAGCCGAATAATGAATGATAGATTTTTCGTCCTTCTCGCATATCTTTCAATCCATGAATTAACAGTCTGCCATTCCCGAATAAAATACAGCGATAGCCTTCCGCTTGAAATTCCACGAAAAACGGTGTCTCCCGGTAATCCGCCCCTAGTTGTCGGGCGACTTTCACACCGTCCGCCACCGTCAACTTACGTCCTGCATCAGGTATGATTTGCACCGTATCACGTCCGCATAGCACCGCGTATTGTGTGCCCGCGGCTTGATGCAACGCAGGATACGTCGGATGTTCGCCGCATGTTCCGCATTGCGGATTCTTCATCCGACTGATTCCTGCCTCAACCGATGTATTATTCCACACATCAAAATGAAGAAGTTTCGTGCGCATAGCCTTTTCATTTCCCGTCAGCCATTTCATCGCTTCCGCACTTTGATGTGCAGCCGAAATCTGGACAGCAGGCGCAATTACCCCTACTGTATCACACGTTTCATTGACCGCTGGCATGACCGGAAGCAAACAGCGGAAACACGGTGTCTTGCTTGGAATGAAAGGAAATACGCTGCCTGAACTGCTGACGACCGCGCCGTAGACCCAGGGGATAGCCAGTTTCCACGCAACATCATTGATCAGCAAACGTGTCTCGAAATTATCCGTTGCGTCGAGTAAGATATCTGCACCAACCGCAATTTCTTCGAGCAACGGTCCGTCGATATGATCGAGCACGGTCGTAATTTCCACATCTTCGCGAATAGCATGTAAGCGATGCGCTGCCGCCACGACTTTCGGCACACTATTTTTTGCATCTGCTTCGACAAATAATTGTTGTCTCTGCAAATTGGATGCTTCAACGTAATCTCGGTCTGCAAGCGTTATTTTACCGATTCCCGCGCGTACGAGCGTCTCGGAAATCGAAGAACCGAGCGCGCCACAGCCTATAATCACTGCATGTGCGTCAGCTAGCTGCCGCTGTCCCGACGTGCCAATAGGCTGAAATAATGTTTGCCTTGAATAGCGATTTTCCACTGGATCTACTTCCTTTCATTACACAACAAGCGAGGCAATCGGTTATGACCGATTGCCTGCTCTTATTTCTGGACTAATATCACTGAATGAACCAACATAGCGAACGACGTCGCCTGTTCCATCTTTTACCGAACTGATGGAAAGGAACTCCAAGTACTCTTCGCCACTCTTTTTCTTATTCCAAATTTCACCTTGCCAGACGCCTTGTTCATCAATTGTGCGCCACATTTCGTGATAGTATTCCCGGTCATGCCGGCCTGAACTTAAAATATTCGGGCTCTTACCAAGTACTTCCTCTTCACTATAACCTGTTAGCTTCGTAAACGCCGGATTGACCGAAACGATGGCCCCTTTCGAATTGGTCACGAGAATACCTTGCCCAGTCGAATCAAATACTTCTTTAGACAAGTTCGTACGATCCATATAATAAAGCCAGAAAGCCAATACAAGACTGACTAACGATACTTGTGAAAACGCCATGAAACCGATTGAATAGGAACCCGTCATGGAGAAAATCATCGCGAGTAATAATGGAGGGAAAAATCCACCAAGACCACCCATCATCGATACAATCCCATTCACAGTACCTGCTTGCTTACTGAAATACATCGGTACGAGTTTAAAGATGACACCATTTCCGAGACCCGCAGCTGCTGCAATCATAATACTGCCGACTGTGTACAGTCCGATATCGGGTGAAAATGCCAGAACGATGGATGAAATCGTCAAACCTGCGAAACAGCCCATCAACAAGAATAACGGCTGGAACTTATCGCCTAACCAACCTCCGACAGGACGCAATAACGTCGCAACGACGATGAAGCCGGCTGTACGAAGACCTGCGTCGACCTTATCGAGTTCAAAGTAATTGACGAGGAAACTTGGCAAAAACACAGTAAACGCAACGAATGAACCGAATGTGATGAAATAGAACAATGAGAAGAACCAAAGTTTTTCATTCTTATAGACACCTTTAATTTGCTCCACAATCGGCGCCTTCACTTTTACTTCTTTACGGTCACCGAAGAAGAAGTTCATTGCGATGAATACAAGCAATAAAATTAAATACATTTTGACAGTCATTGACCAGCCAAACTTCATCGCAAGGACGGGTGCTGAAAACGTCGTGATCGCTGTCCCGATGTTCCCCATCCCGTAAATACCATTGACGAGTCCGTGCTTTTCCTTAGGATAATACTTTGGTAGCGACGTAACCCCAACAGAGAAAATCGCGCCCCCTATCCCAAGTAACGTACCGCCGATCAAAAGCCCTGTCACTGTTGATGTTTCACTTATGTAGTAGACAGGAAATAATAGTACAATGAAACTGATAAAAAACATCATGCGTGCGCCATAGACATTGGCGTAGTAGCCGAGTGGAATCCGCAAAATCGAACCGAGTACTACGGGGATTGCCGTGATGATAGCTACACGCTCTGGTGGAATGCTGATATCTTCGCTAATAAACGGTAACAAAGAAGAGATCAGAACCCACACCATGAAACCGACGACTAGATTTGCTGTCTGCAGAGGTAACTGAATCTTTTGTATCATAGGAATCCATCCCATCTGAAATTAGTTGAAAAACGATCCAACACTCTTTCTTTTAGACTGATAGTATGTGTTACTCTGGTAGAATTGACGTATACAATTGTTCAAATAATTCATCTTGCTCTTTGGCAAGTAAGACCGATTGAACCATCGGAAAGATGACGTTTTCTTCTTTTACAAAGTGAATCATAATGACTTCAAACGCTTCGCCCGCGTCTTTTATGACGTCTTGCATCATAGCGAGAGTAAATTTCGATAGATCTCCTCTTGTGTGATGAAGGAAATGTCCGATAAACGCATCGATCTCATCGTGTTCTTCTTGCACGGCTTGAACCGGTCCTTGATCATTGCCCACATATTTTGCTAGCATCGGAAACAGGTATGCTTCTTCTTTTTCTGTATGGTTTTTCAGCGGATCGATGAATTCGACGAGAAGCCTGCGCATTTTCTTGAGTGCTTCGACACCTTCATCACGCGTGAATCTATCATTCTCAAAATCCAATACAATCGCATGCCACTGCTCCATCAAAGTCAGTAAGAAACGATGTTCATTTTCAAGCACACGTAATGCAGGTAGCGTATGCATAAATCCTGTATTGCTCATCATCTTTCACCTCCCGATTAGAAACTTAAAAACTTCTTGCGCAGCGCATATTCGACGAGTTCCGGGCGGCTCTTCAATTGTAGCTTGTCCATCATTTTCGCTTTATGCGCTTCTACAGTCTTGACGGAAATATACAGCATTTCTGCTATTTCCTTATTGCCATAACCTTTTGCAACAAGCGGTAGAATTTCGATTTCCCGTTTAGATAAAATCTTGAACGGATCATCTTCGTCTGTCTCTTTCGACCCTTTCTTGACAAACTCCCTGACGAGCGAAGTCGCCATGGACGGATGGACATACGTTCCGCCATCGTACACTTGACGAATGGCATGTAGTAACTCTTCGTCGGGCGCATTTTTCAAAATATAGCCTGATGCACCGTTTTTCAGTACGTGGAACATATACTCCTCGTCATCGTACATCGTTAAAATGACGATCTTCGTTTCTTTGAAATCTTCGTGAATTTTGCCTGTCGCAATCAAGCCACTTTGGCCAGGAGGCATGCTGAGATCCAGTAAAATAATATCCGGTCTGTGCTTCGCAACTAGTTCATATGCTTCCAACCCATCTGCCGCTGTTGCTACGACTTCCATATCATCTTGGAAATTCAATATATGCATAAATCCTGTGCGGACGACTGCATGATCATCAGCTATTATGATTTTCACTCGTTGCTCTCTCCTTCTTCAGCGGAATATTCGCTTGGACTGTCGTACCTGTTTGTTGACTAGAAATGATCGTCAAACTACCACCTACCAGTTCCACCCGTTCTTTCATCCCATATAGACCGAGTCCCGTGCCTTGCGGTGTAAAGTCATTGACGTCAAAGCCGACACCTTCATCAGATACTTTTATTTGCAGCTGTCCATCCACTTCATTCAACGTTAAAAAGACGTCTTCTACTTGGGCATATTTCATGGAGTTGAGAATCGCTTCCTGGCCGATACGATACGCAACCGTTTCAATCGCACCTTCATAACGTTGTTCTTTCAAATCGGATTCATAATGTACATACAATCCATAATTCTTCTCGAGATTCTTGATGTGTGTTCGGAAAGCGGCTTCTAATCCAAAATCATCGAGTACAGCCGGTCGCAATTCGACAGATAGATGACGGATCTCATCGAGTAAGCGCATCAGTGAACCTTCTGTTTGACGCAACTTCTCAAGTGCCTTGTCGTTCATGCCCATATATTTCAAGACGCGTAAATCGACGAGCGAACTGAGCATTTCCTGCGCTACACTGTCATGCAGCTCACGTGAAATTCGTTTGCGTTCATTTTCTTGCGCCAAAATCACTTGTTGCATGCGCAATTTTGATGGAGCACTTCGGACGTCTGAGTTTGTCTCGTTAAATTACGCAACATCAACATGGATACGTGTTGCTCTTCATCTAATACTTGATAGGTTGCGCTGTATGGTTGCAAGCCCAGATCTTTTGTCTCCAAATATAATTGGAATGAAGATACGGTTTGTTGTGGCTTCTCCATAAAACACGAAACACACGTCATCTGTTCATCTTCACTCGTAAAGCCACGGCATGTCAGACAAATGGCATCCGCCTCGCCCTGCAACATCTTTTCATAAAGAGAAGGTTCCATTATTTGTTTCGCCGCTTCATTCATTGAGAGAACTTCGCCATTCGCGCCGAAAAAGAACATCGCTTCTGTTGTCCGATCGTATAGTTTATGCAGCATAGTCGTTAGCTGGTCATTGTTCAATAAAGTCATCTTTCAATCGCTCCTTCATGTGAAACGGTCCGAATTGAGGCCCTACCGCATGCTTGAATTGCTCAAACTTGTCAGCGGTTAACCGGTCCACTTCACGATAGCCAATCAAAAGCACACCTTGCACATGGTCGTCACGGAATAGAGGAATCGCGCCAAAACTTTTCAGCTTTTCGAATACGACAATCGGATAGTTGTAGAGATCTTCATCCATAACACTTGAGGCAACGTTTTCGATCTTCATCGGCTTTCCTGTCTTGAAAACGGTTCCCGCCACGCCTTTGCCTGATTGAAGGACAATTCTACGATAGCGTAAACTGATATTCCCCGTTACATATCGCCACTTTAATTCGTAATGAAATTTCTTCAAATCCACTAATGCCAAGCCGATGAAATCCGCATGAAGCGTTTCTTTCAATTCGTCGATCGCCAGTTGGAAATCACTATTTACTTGTCCCGTCATAGACTTATCTCCTATTATTCATCATTCGCTTACCGGGGTGATTGTTTGGTCGGCTGATGTTTTCTATATAGAATATAACTTCTCCCTACATAATTCAATGGCACACTCCAGACGTGGACAAGTCGTGTGAATGGCCACATGGCGAAAATTAGAAATCCAGTTAAAACATGCAGCTTGAACGCAATGGGAACAGATGCCATATATGCAGCTTCCGGCTGGAATATGAGCAATGATCTGAACCAAACCGAAATCGTATCACGGTAATCGAATCCTGGCGTCGTTGTGTTTGTAATTAATGAACTGTAAACACCGATGAAAACGATAAACAACAACAAGGTATTGACGATTAAATCTGATTTCGAGGACAACTTGCGAACATTACTTTTTGTGAAACGACGTGATGTCAGAATAATCATTCCTGCTAATGTCATCACACCAAAGAATCCGCCACCCCACACGGCACCTATATGGTACATATGGTCGCTGATACCCATGGCTCGTGTCCACTCTTTCGGAATTCCAAGTCCTGCCACATGGCCTAAAATGACGGGGAAGATTCCGATGTGAAACAGCAAGCTACCGATCATTAATTGCTTCTTTTCAATAAACTCACTCGACTTCGCGGTCCAGCCGAATTGGTCATTCTTATAACGAAAAATATGTCCTACAATAAATACTGCGATACAGATGTAAGGAAAAATGACCCATAGAAATTGACTAGTCATTAGCGGAAACCTCCCGTTGAATACATGATTTACATGTTTCACGCAGCGCACGGATTAAATGAAGCCATGGACTTTCATACTTTTCAAGTGCTTTCATTAAAAAGTAGGAACCGTCCTCGATGACTGCGAGCAACATGGAAAAGCTCTGTTGCGCTCGCGGATCTCCCTTCCATTCAGCGGCATAAATAAATTCACACATTAACGGAAGTAAGTCGGATAGTTCTTCATCGGGCATTTCGAGCCCGAACATTTCGTATAACACTTTTAACTGCGCCAACGTCTGACCGCGTTCTTTCGAGTCTGCAAATTTCACGTACGTCATAAACAGCGTGGCGTCTTTTTGGAAATCGAATGTGTACGTGTACAACTCCTGTATTTCATCCAAACTGTACGTTTGCATCGTTTCCCAGTACAGCTGCAGGTCGTCATAACCCGCAGCGTTTTCCGTTACGTACTCATTCCACATGTCTGGATGGAACGTCAGCTTTTCCGGATAGTTCAGTTGATGGGAGAAAAAGCCGAAGATATGCTTCTTGTCATATAAGAGATCGAGATTAATCACGCCAGATCCCCCCGTAGAAGTTTTCTTCATAGATTTCCTTGCCCGTTTTCACTGGAGCCGCTCCCGGTGTTACAGGTCCGCAACCGTCACAACCTCCATCCGAGCCCATTACAGAAAATGAGGAATACGGATTTTGAGCCGGTGCTTGTTCACCGTAAGTTCCCATACCGTCGTAACCTGCTGAACCTTGTGAGCGGTAGACGTTCATTTGACTTTCTTTATGCGATGTTGGAATCACGAAACGATCTTCGTATTTGGCTATGGCAAGCAAGCGATACATTTGCTTTGTCTGTTTCGCAGTCAAGCCAACGCGCTCCAGTTTGGTTTCGTCAAAGTCCTTGCCTGAAGATACCGCACGCATATATGAACGCATCATAGCCATACGCTGTAAGCCTCCTTTGACAATATCCACATCTCCAGCCGTCAGCATATTGGCCAAATACTGAAGCGGAATTCGCATTTCTTCGATTGCCGGGAAAATCATGTCCGGATTTTTGATGGAATCTTTACCTTCAAAGTAGTTCATGATCGGGCTTAGCGGCGGAACGTACCATACCATGGGCAATGTCCGGTATTCCGGATGCAACGGGAAAGCCAACTTGTACTCGATCGCTAACTTATAAACCGGTGAGTTTTGTGCTGCTTCGATCCAGTCTTCGGAGATGCCGTCTTTAATTGCTTGCTGGATGATTTCCGGATCATGTGGATCCAGGAACAAATCACATTGTGCTTGGTACAAGTCTTTCGGATCCGGTGTAGATGCGGCTTCCTGTACGCGGTCTGCGTCATAAAGCAAGACACCTAGATAGCGGATTCGGCCTGTACATGTCTCAGAACAAACTGTTGGCAAACCAGATTCCACGCGCGGGAAACAGAACGTACATTTCTCCGCTTTATTCGTTTTCCAGTTGAAGTATACTTTCTTGTACGGACAACCCGTCATACAGTACCGCCATCCGCGACACGCTTCTTGGTCGACGAGGACGATCCCATCTTCGTCACGCTTGTACATGGCACCTGACGGACAAGAAGCTACACAGCTCGGGTTCAAGCAGTGTTCACATAGTCGTGGCAAGTACATCATGAACGCTTGTTCAAAGTTGAACTTGATTTCTTCTTCGATTTTTTCGATATTCGGGTCAGTGGGTCCTGTAATATGTGCGCCAGCTAACTGATCTTCCCAGTTCGGGCCCCACTCAGGATCCATGTATTCGCCTGTAATGACGGATTTTGCACGTGCAACCGGCGTATGTTTTCGATCCGGTGCGGACGTCAGTTTTTCATAGTCGTACGTCCATGGCTCATAATAATCTTTCATTTCAGGCATATCCGGGTTATAGAAGATTTTACCGAGTGCGATTTTCGACAGCTTGGAACCCGATTTCAATTCTAGCTTGCCTTTTCGCAACTGCCAGCCACCCTTATAAAGTTCCTGATCTTCCCAGCGTTTCGGGTAGCCGATCCCCGGTTTCGTTTCTACGTTATTGAACCACATATACTCGGCGCCTTCGCGGTTCGTCCATGTCGTTTTACACGTCACACTACATGTATGACACCCAATACACTTGTCTAAGTTCATGACCATTGCAACTTGCGCTTTAATTTTCAAGCCAGTTGACCTCCTTCATCTTACGGACAGCGACGTAGACATCACGTTGGTTACCGATCGGTCCGTAGTAGTTGAATCCATAACTGAGCTGTGCATAGCCGCCTACCATTTGGGTCGGCTTCATGTGAATGCGCGTCGGTGCATTATGGCTTCCTCCGCGTTGCTCGGTGATTTCCGAACCTGGCATTTGAATATGCTTATCCTGTGCGTGGTACATAAACATCGTACCTTTAGGCATTCTGTGACTGACAACGGCCCGTGCATTGACGACACCGTTTCGGTTATATACTTCGAGCCAAGCATTGTCGTCGATTCCGTGCTCTTCTGCATCGAGATTCGATAACCACACCGTCGGACCGCCACGGAACAACGTCAACATGTGCTGGTTGTCTTGGTATGTCGAGTGGATATTCCACTTACCGTGCGGTGTTAAGTAACGAAGAACGAGTGCATCTTGTCCGCCTTTAATTTCTGCATCACGGTCCGCAAAGACGAATGGTGGAAGCGTCGGTTTATAGACTGGCAATGCTTCGCCGAATCCAAGGAATAATTCGTGATCGATGTAGAAATGTTGTCTACCGGTCAATGTTCGGAATGGCACGAGACGTTCAATATTCGTCGTAAATGGCGAGTAGCGTCGACCTAATTTATTCGACCCACTGAAGACCGGTGTTGGAATGACTTCACGTGGTTGCGCGGTAATTCCTGCGAATGTGAATCGCTCTGCTGCGCGGTCTGCTGAAATATCTTTCAGTTCCATACCCGTATCATGCTCCGCTGCTTCAAACGCTTTTTGTGATACGCGGCCGTTCGTTGCGGAAGATAGTGTCAACATTGCTTCTGCTGCGTGTTTCGCTGTGTACAATTTAGGCAAGCCGTCTTTCACGGTATCGTCTTCATATATACCGTTGATGCCTTTCATCAGTTCATATTCATCCGCTACCGAGAAACTGACACCGTGTGCGCCCGTTTTCCCCGTCGATAATAACGGGCCGAGCGTAATATATTTATCGTAAATCTTCGTAAAGTCACGCTCGACAATCGTCATCCCCGGCATCGTTTTGCCCGGAATGGCTTCAATTTCCCCTTTACTCCAGTCATGTACTTCGCCCATCGGCTGAGCAATTTCCTGAACCGAGTCATGTGCTAACGGAGACGTGACTACATCTTTATAGACGCCTGGCAAATGCGTTTGCGCAAGTGTAGAGAACGTTTTCGCGATTTCACGATAAATATCCCAGTCCGATTTAGATTCCCATAATGGATTAACTGCCGGATTGAATGGATGGACGAATGGATGCATGTCCGTTGAAGACAGATCCACTTTCTCATACCAAGTGGCGGCTGGTAGAACAATATCTGCATATAGCGGTGTCGCGGTCATGCGGAAATCGAGTGCTACTAATAGATCGAGCTTTCCTTCCACATCGTCGCGCCACACCATTTCTTTCGGTTTCATATCCTCATTCGGTGTAGCAAGCAAGCCGTCTGATGCACCAAGTAAGTGTCTCATGAAGTATTCCTGCCCTTTTGCAGAACTTGAGATCAAGTTCGAACGCCAGACGAATAATGAACGCGGGAAGTTTTCCGGTGCATCTGGATCTTCTGCTGCGAATTGTAGTTCACCAGACTTCAGTTGATCGACGACATGCGCAACGACTTCTTTTGCATCCGTCTTACCGAGCTTCGCCGCTTCTTCCACGAGCAATAAACTATTTTTATTGAACTGAGGATACGATGGCAACCAGCCGAGACGCGCCGCGAGTACGTTATAGTCTGCCGGATGCTGGTATCTCGCTTCTCCGCCAAGTGGCGACAGAAGTGTATCCGTACCCGCTTCTTCGTATTTCCATTGATCGGTCGCAAAATAGAAAAATGATGTGGCATTTTGCAGACGTGGTGGGCCTTGCCAATCTTTTGCGAAGGCAATCGTGCTCCAGCCTTCGATTGGACGACATTTCTCTTGTCCTACGTAATGCGCCCAACCCCCACCGTTCACTCCTTGTGAAGCGGTCAACGTGACGAGGTTGAGAATCGCACGATAGATCGTGTCACTGTTGAACCAGTGATTGATGCCCGCTCCCATAATAATCATCGAACGTCCACCTGTGTCGATAGCATTTTGTGCAAACTCCATGGCGATTTGTGTAACAAGTTCTGGTTTAACGTTCGTAATCGCTTCTTGCCAAGCGGGTGTATAGATAGAAGTCACATCGTCATAACCTGTCGCCTCTAGCTCACTGCCGATTCGATTTACGCCATACTGACTCAACATAATATCGTATGTTGTCGTAACTAAACGCTCAGTGCCGTCCGCAAACTGTACTTTCATCACAGGAATGGGACGCTTGAATGTGCCATTTCCTCGGTTATCGAAGTATGGGAAATGCATTTCTTGCCATTGCTGTGCTTGTTTTTCGATAGATAATGCAGGCTCAATGCGTGTGCCATCTGCATGTTCCAATTGTAAATTCCACTTGACGCCTTCTTCCCAGCGTTGTCCCATCGTGCCGTTTGGAACAATGATTTCTTCTGTCGCTTCATCAAATATAACCGGTTTCCACTCAGCGTGCGCCGTCTGCTGTCCAAGATCACTTGCCCGCAAGAAACGCCCCGCTTTATACGAATCTTCATACGGATCAAGTAAAATCAAGAACGGCATATCGGTGTATTGTTTGGCATAGTTTATAAATGTTGGTTCTTTACGTTTTTGATAGAATTCATCCAAAATGACGTGTGTCATCGCTTGCGCAACTGCTGCGTCCGTCCCTGGGTTCGCTGCGATCCAGTCATCCGCATGCGTAACACTTTCCGCATAGTCCGGCGCGACGGAAACGACTTTGGTTCCTTTATAGCGGACTTCCGTCATGAAGTGCGCATCCGGCGTCCGGGTAAGCGGTACATTCGAGCCCCACATGATGATATAGCCTGCGTTGAACCAGTCACTCGATTCCGGAACGTCCGTCTGCTCACCCCAAATTTGCGGAGAGGATGGTGGAAGATCTGCGTACCAGTCGTAGAAACTGAGCATTTCGCCACCAAGCAATGAAATGAAACGCGCGCCCGATGCATAACTGACCATTGACATCGCAGGGATCGGTGTGAATCCTGCCACACGATCCGGACCGTATTTTTGTACCGTATAGATGAGTTGTGCCGCAATGAGCATCGTCGCATCTCGCCAATGAATCCGGACATGACCGCCTTTGCCGCGAGCTCTTTTGTATTCATTGGATTTCTCGGGATCTTCAATGATTGCTGTCCATGCTTTAACAGGATCTTTCGTTTCCGCCAACGCTTCGTTCCACATGCGCCACAGTTTTCCGCGTATATAAGGATACTTCACGCGCAATGGACTGTATTCATACCAAGAAAATGAGGCGCCCCGTGGACAACCACGCGGTTCAAATTCAGGCATATCAGGGCCACAGGATGGATAGTCGATTTGCTGATTTTCCCATGTGATGATGCCATTCTTGACGAAGACTTTCCAACTGCACGAACCCGTACAGTTTACGCCATGCGTCGTACGGACAACTTTGTCATGAGACCAGCGTTGACGGTACATGTTTTCCCAATCACGACTTTTCTCTTCTAGTACTGACCAACTTCCAGAATAACTCTCGACAGGTTTAAAATAATTCAATCCGAATCTCTTTTTCATCGAACATTTCCACTCCTTTTCAGAATGTAGCAGTAAATGAATCAGATCTACTTATTCTCTTACCCTCGAATAGACTAAGTAGTCTGAATTCCACATAAGGGAATTCCCTATTCATTACAACGTTTCATAGGCCTTTTCTATCAACTCTTGTAAAATATCTTTGTATAAAATAAGTATACGTGTTTCCATACTTGTTTCTATCAGGGAATTCCCTATTCTCCTTTCACGAATCTCTAGTTTTACTTTCTGAGTGAGGGAAAACTCTTTATACCGCCTTCTGAATACGTTCTACTATTTTCACAATTTTAAGTGTTTTTATTTAACAAATGGGAAATTTAGTATAGTTCTCATAATATTATGTTGATTTTATTTATATAAATGATAGAATTATATACAAAATGAAAGGTAAGGTGGATGATACCGTGGCAAACGAATTAAATAAAGTACTTCGTTGTGAAGCACTAAAAGATAAAATTGTTACAGCAGAAGAAGCAGCTTCTTGGATCGAGGATGGAATGTCTCTAGGTCTGAGTGGATTTACTTTGTCCGGAGACGCAAAAGCGGTGCCTTTGGCATTAGCAGAACGAGGAAAAACTGAAGACTTTAAAGTAAACGTTTTCACTGGTGCTTCAATGGGCCCGAACGTAGATGAATTAATGGCCAATGCAGACGTCATCAATTTACGTGTTCCATACCAAGGTAACCCAGCAATGCGCGGCAAAATCAACTCAGGTGACTCATTCTATATCGATCAGCACCTTTCCCATACAGCTGAATGGATTCGCCAAGGCGTAATCGGACCCGTTGACTATGCAATCATCGAAGCAGCAGCTATTACAGAAGAAGGATATATCATCCCGACTGGTTCTGTAGGTAACTCTCCGATTTTCGTTCAAGAAGCGAAGCATGTCATCATCGAATTGAACGTTAATGCACCTATGGAGTTTGAAGGCTTACACGACATCTATATTCCAGATGCTCAAAACCAACGTAAAGAAATCCCTGTGTACAGTGCAACAGATAAAATCGGTACACCAGGAATCAAAGTAGACCCTAAAAAGGTTGTCGGAATTGTTCTTACGGAGAAAGGTGATATTCCTTCCCCTATCGTTCCTCCAGACGAAGAGACACAAGAGATTGCAAACAACTTGTTGAACTTCTTCCGTGACGAGATCAAATTGGGCCGTATGGATGAAACGCTAATGCCCCTTCAATCAGGTGTCGGTTCGGTTGCGAACGCAGTACTTGACGGTATGAGAAATTCTGAGTTTAAAGATATCGAAGTATATTCTGAAGTACTTCAAGACGCAATCTTTGACTTGATCGATGACGGCGTAGTGAAATTCGCTTCTGCTACTTCATTGACTCTATCTAAAAAGCGTTTGGACAGCTTCAAAGACGATATCGCTAAATACCGTGATAAACTCGTATTCCGTCCACAAGAAATCTCAAACCACCCGGAAGTTATCCGTCGTTTGGGTATCATTTCATTCAACACAGCGCTTGAGCTAGACATCTACGGAAACGTTAACTCTACACATGTTAGCGGAACACGCATGATGAACGGCATCGGTGGATCTGGTGACTTCGCTCGTAACGCACGCATCGCGATTTTCGTTACGAAGTCTTACGCAAAAGGCGGAGACGTGTCATCTATCGTACCTTTCTCTTCTCACGTGGACCACACGGAGCACGATGTAGACGTAATCGTTACAGAACAAGGGTACGCAGATCTTCGCGGCTTGGCTCCAAGACAGAAAGCAGAATTGTTGATCGAGAACTGTGCTCACCCTGACTTCAAGGAAGAGCTACGTGATTATTACAATAGAGCAGTTGAACAAGTTGGCGGACAAACTCCACACATCTTGGAAGAAGCGCTATCTTGGCACGTGAATCTTGCGAAAAACAAGACGATGCACAAGACTGTAGAAGTTCAGAAGTAATTTTATAGATAGGAAATGACCAAGCGGACTTCGATCCGCTTGGTTTTTTCGTGTGATTTTTTTGGGGGTGGAGTGGGTAAATGGCTGGGTTGAGCGGATGTGGGGGTGGATAGAGCGGACGTGGGGTCGCATAGAGCGGGTAAACGGATGGATAGAGCGGATGCCGAGTCGCATAGAGCGGATAAACGGATGGATAGAGCGGATGCCGGGTCGCATAGAGCGGATAGCGTGAAAGTATGAGCGCTTGGCCATATATATGAGCGTCTCCTCTCTCAAGATGGATTAGGCTAGTCGCCGCGATGGACATTGAGCGGTTAAGCGAGTGCATAGAGCGGATACTGAGTCACGTAGGGCGGATAAACGGATGCATAGAGCGGATGCCGGGTCGCATAGAGCGGGTAAACGGATGGATAGAGCGGATGCCGGGTCACATAGAGCGGGTAGCGTGAAAGTATGAGCGCTTGGCCATATATATGAGCGTCTCCTCTCTCAAGATGGATTAGGCTAGTCGCCGCGATGGACATTGAGCGGTTAAGCGAGTGCATAGAGCGGATACTGAGTCACGTAG
>NZ_PDYV01000024.1:0-38750 GCF_002743235.1 Sporosarcina sp. P25 | reverse complement strand
GAGCGATTTCACGAAGACTTTCATTACCTTCAATGTATCGTTTAACCGCTTGAATCTTATCTTCTACATGAATTTTTCTCACTTGAACCACATCCTTTTTCTTTGAATGTGTCCAAGTTTTGGGGTGCAGTTCAAACGCGTCCGCCTGGAACGCAGAGTAATGTTGCCTTCCCCTCACCCACTCACTTCGCCAACAAAAACAAAAACTGTCCCCCCACGTTTATGTGGAAAGGACAGTCTTTGTATATCAATCGCTATCATTATTTCTTCTGCTCAATTCCAAGCCGAATCTGCTCCATCGCATGCTTTTCAATTCTTGAGATTTGAGCCTGTGAGATTCCGAGCTCCTTAGCAATTTCGGTTTGCGTCTGACCGAGGTAAAATCGTTTGGAAACGATAAGTTGTTGACGTTCGTCCAGCTCGCTCATTTTATCTTTAATGGACACATAGTTCATCCAACGATCCTCTGATACTCTCTGGTCATGTAGCTGATCCATCATATAAATCGGATCGCCGCCATCGCTGTTCATTGGCTCATGCAACGACATAGGGTCCTGTATGGCATCTAAGGCGAAGAGTATATCTTCTTCCGGTATGCCGGTAATCTTCTCGAGATCTGAAATTCTTGGTTCGTGTTGATGTTCGTTGACATATTGTTCTTTTGCCCTGATGGCTTTATAAGCGATATCACGTAACGATCTGGATACACGAACAGCATGATGATCACGAAGATGTCGTTTTATTTCTCCAATAATCATCGGCACAGCGTAGGTGGAAAACCGGACATTATGTTTTAAGTCAAAATTGTCTATGGCTTTCAACAACCCAATACAACCAACCTGGAATAAATCATCAGCCTGCTCTCCACGATAGTTAAAGCGTTGAACAAGGCTAAGTACGAGACGTAAATTCGCAAATACCAATTCATCTCTAGCAAATTCGTCACCGCTTTGCAAACGGATGAATGTCTCTTTCATCACATCGGCAGTTAATAAAGGCAGCTCGGACGTATTGATCCCACAAATTTCTACTCTTGTACGTACCATTGGCTCTTCCTCCGCATTCTATAGGTGAGTGTACAGAGTAGTGTGTCCTCAACTCTTTAGAATATGCGAATTCACGAATCGCCAATTTCTGCCGATAAGCCCAGTTATGAAATTGGTTGATTTAGTCGATCTCGTAACTCAGAAATTATTTTCTTTTCCAATCTAGATATATACGATTGTGAAATACCGAGAAGATCCGCTACTTCTTTTTGTGTCATTTCATTCGTGCCCATTAGTCCGAATCGTTGTTCCATAATATAACGTTCTCTTTCATCTAAAACTGAAATGGCATCGATCATATATTGACGCTCTAGCTTTTTCTCGACATCGTCTATAATAATGTCTTCATCTGTCCCTAGGATATCCGATAGAAGTAACTCATTACCATCGGCATCCGAATTTAACGGTTCATCAAATGAGATCTCCGAACGAATTCGATTCGTTTTACGCAAATGCATTAAAATTTCATTTTCAATACAACGAGAAGCATATGTCGCCAGCTTAATATTTTTATCTGCTTTAAAAGTTTCTATTGCTTTGATCAAGCCGATAGTTCCTATACTAATGAGATCTTCAATATTCGTGTTCGTATTATCGAAGCGCCTTGCGATATAGACAACGAGACGTAAATTTTTTTCAATTAATGTATCACGCGCAGCAGCATCGCCATTCATTAATGCCGCAATCATTTTTGCTTCCTGCTCCTTATCGAGTGGCTTAGGAAGAGACTCATGTCCACCAATATAAAATATGCCGCTTTTTTGTCTAAAGAATCCCACAATATAAGAAACCCATTTTTTTACTTCTATCAACATATAGCCGTTCTCCCTTCTTCTTTTAGTACATCCATCGCACTCATTTGCAAAATAGCCACTGCACCTTGAGGATATTGATGCTGTTCTTTCGTCAAGACGATGTATCCTACAGGCAATAACTCTCCTTCGAGCAACCAGCTATCATACTTGATTCCAACAGCCCACGAAGCACCTTGAACAGTCTGCAATCGTATTAAACGAAGATTCTTTTGATAAGTAGCAGGGAAACTCGCCAAGTCTGGAGATTTTTCAGGATTCCAGGACACTAGTGCTGAAGCGAAGTCGTCTGGCAGCTGATCTTTGATTGCCTGATAGCCAATAAAATGCACAGGATCTCCTGATAATGGTTCTACGCAATGATTACCCGTATCGATGAATACCTTAAGTGGAATGGAATGTCCCCATAAATTCAATTCTGAGTCCAGCGTGAAACTCATTAACTTATTCATCATGCGTGTGTCAATCCATTTATGCTTCACGATGTATAACGACAGATAGGTTAGACCAATCGCTACGAATAAAAAGCGTTGATTTACGCTGATACTAATCTGTGCATAGATCAAGGTCAACATTCCACCTGCGAAGAAAGCCGCAATCAGTACAGCGAGAATCGAACTTTTCCAACTCCTAAACGTTTGTCCAAATGCGATATACGTCATTCCTAAAAAAGTGAAGATCATCGCTGGCAAAGAATACGGGAACAACGTAATAAAGAAGGCACCGAGAAATGCTGCGCTCCATAACCTCCTTTTGCTCGTTTGATGATTTCCAACTTTATTAGTGAATGATAGGATGGCGTAGTTAAAGAGCATGTTGATCCCTATCATCAGTTCTCCATACATATGCCGGCCTCCTTACAAACAGATTATCATGGCTTTAATGAAAAACCTGTCGGGCTTTGGATGGTTTCCTATAAAAACTTCGACATATTTTTAAGTGCGTATAGTCATCGCGCTATGACGAAATCAAAAAAGCTTCCCGCATGAGAATTTCATCTCTTGCGGGAAGCTAGTTCTATTTATTATTTACGACGCGTACGATTACGTAAGAACGTTGGGATATCCAATTGTTCTTCGTGCTGATGCTGCTGATTAACCTGTGGCTGTCTCGGCTCAGCTTGTTGTTCGTAACGTGGTTGCTCTTCATATCTGCTCTGTTGTGCTGGCGGTTGCTGTTGTACAGCTCTTTGTGGGCGAACGCCACCCGTTACCCCAGCACCACGTTGTCTTGATGGAGCTAATTGTTCTTCGTTAAATCCTGTCGCGATGACTGTGACGATGATTTCATCTTTCAAGTCGTCGTTGATAACAGAACCGAAGATCATGTTAACGTTTTCGTCTGAAGCAGTGGCAACAATATCAGCTGCTTCCTGCACTTCAAACAAGCTCAAGTTCGAACCACCTGTAATATTCATTAAGACACCTTTGGCTCCATCGATTGATGTTTCAAGCAACGGACTAGAAATCGCTTTTTTCGCGGCTTCCGCTGCACGATTTTCACCAGTAGACATACCGATCCCCATCAATGCAGATCCTTTGTTGTACATGATCGTTTTCACGTCAGCAAAGTCGAGATTGATCAATCCAGGTACTGCGATCAAATCCGAGATACCTTGAACACCTTGACGCAATACATTGTCAGCTTCTCTGAACGCTTCAAGCATTGGAGTGTTTTTATCCACAATCTCCAGCAACTTGTCATTTGGAATAACAATTAGCGTATCGATTGCTTCTTTCATGCTTGCGATACCGCCAGCTGCTGAAGTAGATCTCTTTCTTCCTTCAAAAGTGAACGGACGTGTAACCACACCTACTGTCAATGCACCAATATCTTTAGCGATTTGAGCGATAACTGGTGCTGCACCCGTACCAGTTCCGCCTCCCATACCAGCTGTAACGAAGACCATGTCTGCTCCACGTAGAGCTTCTTCGATCTGCTCTTTACTTTCTTCAGCAGCTTTTTTACCTACCTCAGGGTTAGCGCCTGCGCCAAGTCCTCTAGTAAGCTTCTCACCGATTTGTAGTTTGATTTCAGCCGATGATAATTTCAATGCTTGAGCATCCGTATTTACCGCGATAAATTCTACACCTTGCACTCCATGTTCAATCATACGGTTGACCGCATTGTTTCCGCCGCCGCCCACTCCAATAACTTTAATTACCGCTAATGCATCTATATTCGTCTCAAATTCAAGCATTGATTTTCCTCCTCTAAATTATCTGTAATTCCCTGTTCAACACAATGGTTTACTCAAAGAAATTGTCGAATACTTTTTTAGCGCGTTTCATGAATCCTTGACCTTTTTCTTTTTTCGGCTTAACTGGTCTAGCTACAGGTTCCGCAACTTCATAAATGGAGTCTGATGATTGAGGTGAACCAACCGGCTCTTCTTCATAACCAAAGAACACATCTTCCATATATGCATAGCGAATCAAGCCAACCGCAGTAGAATACATTGGCTCACGGACACCAATATATTCTGGTGTGTATAATCTAGCTCTTGTTTTAAAGACATCACGAGCCAACTGTAAAATCCCGTCCAATTTAGCTGTACCGCCTGTGATGACGATACCGCCAGGCAAGTCACGGATACCTGTTGCATATAAGTCTTCGAGAATCAATTCGAACAATTCTTCAAGACGTGAACCGATAACATCAGAGATATAACGCTGGCTATATTGATCTTTTGCATCTGACCCTACTACCGGTACTTCAAATAATTCTTCATCTGAAGCATCATCATAATAGGCGTGTCCATACTGATGCTTAATCATTCTTGCTTGTTCTGTAGGTGTTTTTAAGACGATTGATAAGTCTTTTGTAATATGATCTCCGCCAACAGGTAATACAGACGTACTAATCAAACGATTTTCAGCGAACACCGAAACCGTAGTTGATCCTCCACCAATATCGATAAAGGCAGTTCCATGATACATTTCATCTTCAGATAATGCGAATGTACCTGCCGCCAATGGCTGCAAATAAATTTCGCGTATTTGTAAACCAGCTTTTTCTACACAGCGTAAAATGTTATGTAGTTGAGTTTTGGACGTCGTAATTAACGTCGCGTCCATTTCCAATCTTACTCCCATCATACCACGGGGGTCTGTGATTTCATCATAATCATCGACAATAAATTGCTTTGGCACTAAATTGACGAATTCTCTTTCCGGTGGAACATTCATTACTTGTGATGATTTCATAACTCTTTCTAGGTCATCATCTGTGATTTCACGATTTTCAGAGTTCACAGCCACAACACCTTTGACGTTTTGGAACTGAACGCCATTTGCAGGTATGCCAAGAACTACTTCTTCAATTTTCAAGCCTGTCATTCTTTCAGCCTGTTCAATCGCTTTACGGATTGACTGGACAGTGGCATCAATATCAATAATTGTTCCTTTGCGAATTCCAGCAGATTGTACATTTCCTACACCGATTACATGCAGGGCATTTTGATCCATCTCCCCAATTAAGACTTTAATTGTGGATGATCCTATATCAAGTGATACGTAATGATTTGATTTACTCAATTATTGACACCTCCTTAATGTAACTAGTAACTTCCATTCTATTGTATTATGACTGCTTTGTCTAAATATTTTCAACACCCTCTTCTAAAAACATGTAATATTACGCATTTGTGTCGGAATTTTTGTTTCTACCCGTCCATTTTGCGAGCAAGATTCTTCTGATGACCGCGATGTTTTGGAATAATCGTACACCAAAAGCGAAAACTGCTGCCAAGTATAAATCTACACCTAAGTGTACACCGATAAAAGCAAGTGCTGCTGCTAATAGTATATTGAAGAAAAATCCGCTGACGAATATTCGGTCGTCATACACTTGCTGAAGATAGGCTCTGATTCCACCAAATAGTGTATCAAATGCAGCGAGAATCGCAATAGTTAAATAGTTATTATATACTTGCGGGATCTGTATATCCGAGAGCAAACCTAGTGAAACGCCAAGGAGGAGCCCAAGTAAGGGTAGCCACATATTGTCATTCCTCCTTTGTTTGTTCTTTTAAAAACCGATTTTCAAAACCGCCCGTCCAGCCTTGTAACGTAATGTCATCCGTTGGTTCACTAATTGTCAGTATTAAGTCGTCCAAATAAAACTCATCTTGTATGGTAGTTGTCAATAATTGATTATACAACTTTTCACTTTCTTCCTTCGTAGGAGAAACGACTTTAATATTGAACGGTGGTGTGGAAACCACTTCCCCATTGACGGTCAGATTACCATTGATATCCCGGATCCAACTCAATGTAGTAAAACGCTTGCCATCAATCTCCAACTCATTACCTTGTTGTTGATTCACCACATTAATAAACCAAGCCAGCAGTTCAGACGATACTGGCTCTATTTCATAACCGAACGCAATACTTTCAGGGGATGGCGCGACTTCTATTACAAATCCTGGACCAGTGGTCGGCATGAATCCCGCTTGTTTATACAGTTTATCCAACGTGTCTTGCAACACACTTGCTGCATTGGCTTCGGGTGATGCATTATAAGCAACAAGCGTCTGGTCAATTCCCCTGATTTCTTCTAAAAGTTCAGAGTGGATTTTTCTTTCACTCGATAATTCTTTACGAATAGCCCATAAATCTCGTGTGTCTCGTGGAGATGTAGTATTCATTGTGTTGTATTGTAAAGCCAATACAAATCCCACTATACCGAGAATCCACGTGAACTTCCAGTGTATTTTTTGCTTCACTCTACCCCCCCACAATCCCTCATACTTCGTCACGAATCGCAGGTAGTTGAACTTCCTTCATTTCTTCCAATGTGACGACGATATTATCTCGCAACAAACCATCTATAACACTGCCTTTTAAATGTAGCGCTGGAGTTAGCACTTTCGGATCTCCTACTGCTTCTATAATAAAAGGTGCTGGAAACGTTCTGCCATCAACCATAATAACAGGGCCTGTACATTTTATGTACGAATTCGAATTAATCCGTTGCCCATTGATTGTCATTCCTTGCGCACCTGCGATTTTCAATTCATTAATTACACGTAAAACGTGACTTTCATGGACGATATAATCATTCGGATTTTGTATTGAAGGATCATAAGCTGCATCTTCCAGTGTTACTTTTACTCCTGCACCTTTTGACGGAATATCGCCAAGCAATAATCTTAAATCTCGAGCTTTTTCCACAAGAACCGCATGATTTTTTTCTTTATCGGAGAACTCCTGCTCAAACGAATGCACTTTTTTCTGTTTCTCCAATAATTCATTTGTCAATTCCTTATTTCTCTCTTGCTGATCGATTAAATCGGCCCGATACTGTTCTTCTTGCTGAAATAAATTGGTTTGCTGTGAATCCAACACTTGTTGCTTACTGCCAATTGTACGGTAGGAAAATGCAAGCATGAAGCCCAAGACTAGAAATACGATGGATAGCACCAATTGCTTGCCGCGTTTTTCTCTAGTTTTCTTCAGTGTTTTGCTCACTTTTTTCCTCCTTATTCATTTCTACTTCGACCGGCTTGCCCTTTGTTGTGGCTGACTCTTCAGTGGGCTGTGGAATTTCCACATCTATCGGTACTGGTTCTTTGTAGAAATCTGTATATGTTTTAAAATACACGCCAATTTCAATATCTAGCACGCCTTTTTCTTCTTTTGGCAATTGAGCGATGATATCCGGATAGTAGGACATTTTATCAGCGAAACCTAAAATCACTGCATGTACCTCATATCCATCACTCATAAATACGTCAATTTTTTCTTCTCCTTGATAACGAAGCTCTGACAGGAGTTCAAAAACTGTACTATCCATCATTTGTAGTTCACCGATCATTCGTTCCGTCACTTCAGGATCGGTAAAACCAGATAGGATAGGCGCATGAGAAAGGATATCAGGATCGGTAGTTTCTAGGCGATCACCATTTTCCAACAATAAATTATATTGTCCTTGATTCTCTATAAAGGCAACCGGTTCCCACTCTGTAACATGAATGGAAACATCATTATAAAAATCACGACTCACCGTGGCATCTTTCACGCCGGGAATTTTCTTGATATTTTTTTCTATATCTTTAGCACGGAAACCCCATAGTGATTGCCCCTTATACAATCCACTCTGATCTTTATACTCCTCACTTTTGTGTAAAACAGTCTCATTAATGGATATATTCGATACATCGCTTAATGAAGATTGGAAATACAATAAGGCAAGAAGAACAAGGACGAATATCACGACGAGTAGAAGAAAGCTCATATTGGCCTTTCTTCTGCGTTTTTTACGCATAGATGGAATCCGATCTTCAATATCTATTATTTTTTCCACATCCTGTTCTCCCTTCATCCTGCCCTTTTATTCGCAGAGTAGTGTAAAATTGTTCCAACAGCAAGCCAAGTGGTCAACAGCGAGGATCCTCCATAACTTATGAAAGGCAACGTCACCCCTGTCACAGGCAGCAAACCTGATACGACTCCCATATTTAAAAACGTTTGGAAAGTGATCATGGACACCATACCGGTGACAATTAAAAACGAATTCCAGTTGTTCAGCCGAATCGCTATGCCGAATGCAGAAGCGAATAACAAGATAAACAGCAATACGATAGACGCTGCACCGATAAAGCCTATTTCTTCTGCTATAATCGAAAAGATAAAGTCATTTTGAGGTTCAGGCAAGTACAAAAACTTTTGACGACTATTCCCAAAGCCATGACCGAATAATCCGCCAGGGGCAATTGCGAATAAGGATTGAATACTTTGGAACCCCGTACCGAGAGGATCGTTCCACGGATCAATATAGGATTTAATTCGATCCAAACGGTACGGTGCAGCTAGAATGAGTGCGATAAAAGCACCGAGTCCTGAGACGAAAAGAAAGATAAAGAATGACAATGGATAGCCTGCCAAGAAAAGAATGACAAAAGCAGATACTATCATGATGACGGCAGAGCCGAGGTCAGGTTGCAACATGATCAAAGTTGCGGGTAATAAAATCCATGCAAAGTGTTGCCACTGCCAGGACTTTTCTTTATGTTTCTTCATACCGCTTGCTAATTTTCCAAGCAAAGCCACCTTAACGAATTCCGCCGGTTGCAAACTAATGGGGCCAAACGCGATCCAGCTTTGAGAACCATTTCGCACCGCTCCAATACCCGGTATCAATACTGCTACCAACATTAAAATTGAAGCGATATAACAATAGGTCCAAAATTTAGGATGGGATGTTAACGGACTTTTGACCAGCACATAAGCGACAGCCAAGGAAATCATCATATAGATGCCTTGCTTGACGATAAATGGAGAAGAATCTTGATAATGTACTTCTCCCCAATAAGATCCTGCCGATTGCACAAATACTAATCCAATCAGCGACAATAATAGGGCGGTTGTCAAAAAGATTATTCGGTAGGTTCTTTCCAGCGTTCGCATCCTTCCTCAAATTAATCGATCATTCCCTCACTTTACTCTCTAACTATTACAACGAATTTACAACTTCATGACTGCATCAATAAATTGATCTCCACGAATTTCAAAGCTCTCGTATTGATCCCAACTTGCACAGCTCGGTGACAATAAAATCACATCGTCTTCACAGCTACACGCATATGCCTTCTGGACGGCTTCCTGCATAGTCGATGCTTGGATTGTCTCTGTTACACCACAAGACTTCGCAAACTCTGCAAAACGCTCTGCTGTCTCCCCTATCGTCACGACAGCACGGACATTTTTCATATAAGGGCGTAATTCTTCAAATGAATGGCCTCTGTCAAGTCCACCTGCAATCAAAATAATTGGCATCTTAAATGAGGAAAGTGCACTTTTTGTCGCTAATGTATTTGTCGCTTTTGAATCATTGTATATGGTACGACTTTTTACTTCGCGAACAAATTGCATTCGGTGACGAACACCAGTGAAAGAACTTAAGACATTTTCTATCGCTGTTTTTTCACACCCTGACAATATGGCTGCTGCTGTCGCTGATAAGATATTCTCTAAATTATGGCGACCCGGTAATTTTATATGCTTAATTTCTATGAAAGGTTCGCCTAACCAATAAATCCATTCCTCATCTGCTGAGATACCCTCATCGGCTTTTCCTAGTGCTGTGAAAGGAACTTTTTGAGATTTAAATGATTCTACTGCCTCATTAATTAACTTTTGATCAGCATTAAAAATCAAGTATTCTTCTGAAGTTTGATTGCGTGCCACTTGCAACTTTGCATCCAGATACTCTTGCATCGATCCATGATAGTCCAAATGCGCTTCGTATAAATTCGTAAAAATTGCAATTCGCGGGACAAAACTTTCTGTTCCAGCCAATTGGAATGAAGAAGCCTCAAGCACAATCACTTCATTCGCATGAGCTTTTTCCGCCACTGTACAAGAAACCGTTCCAATATTGCCGGCAATCAACGGTTTTTTATTGGCCATATTGAGCATGTGATAAAGCAATGTTGTGGTTGTTGTTTTACCGTTTGAACCTGTAATGGCAATAATCGGTGCTTCACTGAGAATACCTGCTAATTCCACTTCGGTCCAAATTGGGATATTTTGCTCAACAGCACTAGCTATCAATGAATTGCTATAAGGAATCCCCGGATTTTTCACGATGAAGTCGAAATTTTGATCCAGCAAATCATTTGGGTGTCCCCCACCAATGACTTCGATTCCTTGTGTTTGAAGTTCCACTGCCTCTTCATTGCCTTCTAGCGGTTTGGAATCATTGACTACAACTTCAGCGCCCAGACGCTGAAGCAAACCTGCTGCTGCCACTCCACTCTTCGCAAGACCGACTACGAGTATTTTTTTACCTATGAATTGTTCAGTATTCTTCATCTACATGACCTCCAAGAAGACCGGTACGAGGGCGGCAAGCAATGCCACACCCCAGAACACAATCACTACTTTCCATTCAGACCAGCCCGATAATTCAAAGTGATGATGAATAGGGCTCATTTTGAAGACACGTTTTCCAGTCATTTTAAAACTGATGACTTGAATGATGACAGAAAGGGTTTCTACTACAAATACAATTCCGATGATCAATAACAATAATTCCTGCTTGATCAATACTGAAATCATAGCTAGCGCGCCACCTAATGCCAATGAACCTGTGTCTCCCATAAATACTTTTGCTGGTTTGATATTGAATAGTAAAAAACCAAGCATTGCACCTGCTACTACAAATGCGAATAACGCGATATCGTTTTGCTCATATGCTAAAGCAAATACACCAAATGCCGAGAATGCGATAGTTGATGTACCGCCAACTAGTCCGTCCAATCCATCCGTTAAGTTGACTGCGTTTGAAAAGCCAACGAGCCAAAAGACTAAAAATGCCACATAAAATACACCTAGATCTATTCCCATTTCTGTGAAAGGAATCATTACGGTCGTTTCGAATGGTCCGAGTTTCAGTAAGAAAAAGGCAACAATTGCAATAATGATCTGCCCGATTAATTTCTGAAGTGATGTCAACCCTAAGTTGCGCTTCGCTACGATGATAATAAAGTCATCTAGGAAGCCGATGATTCCGAAACCAACCAGCACGATTAATAGCACAATCGTATGAGTAGTTAATGTGTCGTTTATGTAAGATAAAGTGAGTGTTGAAATTAATATGGAAAGAAGGAAGATGAGCCCGCCCATCGTAGGCGTTCCCGCTTTCTTCAAATGCGCTTGCGGGCCCTCTTCCCGTATGCTTTGACCAAATTTCAACCTTCTAAGTAATGGGATGATGATCACCCCGATAATCGCTGATACGAAAAATGCGACAGCGATTATCGTGACTGTGGTGCCGAGTGTCATGGTAAGTTCTCCTTCTACTATCAATTGCGTGTCAGTGAAGCACTGCTTATTCTGTGTACAAATGAATCGTGTCTTCCACGGTCATCAAAGTATGGGGAGCAGGCAACTGTCGAATGACTTTCTTGCCTTTTCCATGCCACTTAACTTTGAACGTGTAATTTTGTGACAGTAATTCTTTTTCATTCATTCCAAGTAAATCGGGTGAACGGAATGTGATCGCGTCTCCCCATCGGTATTCTTTTTCCAACTGTTCTTTTCTTCTTTCAATGTTAGCAATCGGGGCAATTTCTTCAATAATCCGTCCGACAATTGGTGCAGCGATGACTCCTCCGAATTGAATGGAGTTCTTCGGACTATCGATAGCTAGATATACGAGTAGTTCTGGATCATCTGCAGGCGCGAAGCCGATGAAGGAGACGATATAATCACCATCTTTATAGCGACCATTCTCCACTTTCTGTGCCGTCCCTGTTTTACCACCGATACGAAGTCCATCTGCAAATGCATTACGCCCCGATCCATTTGCCACCACAGATTCAAGCGCGTGCCGTACTTCGGCTGATGTTTCTTCGCTGATTACTTGTCTTTTCAATTCAGGTTCGAATTCTTTTAACGTCTTACCTTCAGAGTCCTTTATCGATTTGACGATATAAGGCTTATAAAGTTTACCGCCATTAATAGCTGCGGCAACTGCTTGCACTTGTTGGATTGGTGTAACAGAGATTCCTTGCCCGAACGAAGTGGTTGCCTGTTCTACTGGTCCAAATGCTTCTTCAGAAAACAAAATACCTTTTGATTCTCCAGCAATGCCTGATTCTGTCGAGCTACCAAAGCCGAATTCACGAATATAGCGATCTAATTTTTCGCTACCGAGTCGCTGACCCATCGTAATGAAACCAGGGTTACATGAGTTTTCTACAACTTCCAAAAATGTTTGATCTTTATGCCCTTCCCGTTTCCAACACCGTAATCTGGCGTTTGCAACGACTTTATAACCAGGGTCATAAAAATTTTCATTCTCCAAATCGATGACGTCTTCTTCCAAACTTGCCGCCAATGTAAGAATCTTGAATGTGGAACCAGGCTCGTATGTCATCCATACAGGCAAATTCCGGTTATAGATAGTGGAATCCGCTGATTGGTATTCCCGTGGATCAAAACCAGGTACGGATGCCAGTGACAATAATTCTCCTGTTTTCGGATTCATTATGATTGCCAGTGCCTGTGTTGCATCATACTTCTCCATTGCTTGGATCAGTTCGCGTTCCACAATTTGGTGCATCTTCAAATCGATAGTCAGTTCCAACGTCGAACCGTCTTTTCCATGTTCGAAACTATCCTCTACATGGGGCAATGCAATTCCTTTGGCATCCGTGAACAGTCGTACTTTGTCCCCTGTTCCATTCAGAATTTCATCATACGCATACTCAATACCCGCCAAGCCGTTGCCATCATAGCCAGTAAAACCGATCAAACGTGCTAATAGATCATCATATGGATAATGGCGAACGAAATCTACACCTACATACAAACCCGCTACTTGTAGTTTAGTAATTTCATCGCCCTGCTCTTTCGTGATGTTTTTTCCTTCCGGAGCTAATTTCACCATATATGTTTTTTTCTTCAGTTTTTCTTCCAACGCTTCTGGCGGCATGTTAAGGATTTTTGCAATTGCTGGTATATCGCTGGAAATGTCAGGATTTTGAGCTCGCATGAAATACAACGTGGGTGCTAGTTTATTACCAACAATTAACTTACCACTTCGGTCGGTAATATTTCCACGCATGGCACCAAAAGGAATTTCAATATCCCAATTTTCTTCTGCTTTTTCTTTAAGCCATTCATGCTTGACGATTTGGACATGAAATAGTTTACCTATAACAAGTAGTAGGCAAATAAGAAAGCATAAGAAAGCTGCACGTAAACGTTTTTTGGACTGCATATCAATAAATGAACGCAATGACTCACTACCTTTTTTTCTATTAAGGTATGC
Source organism: Sporosarcina sp. P25 (assembly GCF_002743235.1). NCBI lineage: Bacteria > Bacillati > Bacillota > Bacilli > Caryophanales > Caryophanaceae > Sporosarcina > Sporosarcina sp. P25. Next base: position 25,111 of record NZ_PDYV01000024.1, on the reverse strand, counting down.
TGTGAAATCGTGCGCTATACATTAGCCGCCCATGATTTGCTCCTCTTCGTTCTCTTCCTTATCTTCATTACTTTTCTTTTTATTATACTGCTGCTCAGGCGTCCGAAGTTCAACGACGATCGGATCTTTTTTGTTTACTGACGTTCCTTCCGTTACGCTTTGTCCCACAACATAACCTTCTCCGTTGATTCGAATGTCCAACTTTGAAAGGTTCATAAAGGAAAGTACCATTTTTTTAGACCAACCTGTCATGTCTGGGAATGTCGTATCCCCTTTTGTTTCCAACAACACAATCGCGTCCTCCGGTAATTTCGTGTCAGCTTTTGGTATTTGTTTAGTTACTTTGCCACCTTCTCCGATTAGTACGGTTTGGAAGCCATCCTCGACTGCCAAAGAAGCTGCCGTTTCTGCATCTTCTCCTTCATAGTCCCCAACTTCTTTTACAGGAATCACTTGTTCATCATCAGGAGCAATGTTCAAATATTTCAAGCTGTTTTCCATAATCGGATTAAACACTTTTGATACAGGGTCAGAACCTAATTCACCTGCTTTTAATTCAGGTTGCTGAACAGTTACATAAATCAGAAGCTGCGGATCATCAATCGGTGCCATTCCAAGGAACGAGTATAAGTAGTTCCCATAGCCAGACATATAACCTTTTCCATCTGTTTTAGGAAGTTCGGCTGTACCTGTTTTACCGCCTACTGCGTAGTTTTCCAAATGATACTTTTGTGCAGTACCATGTTCTGAAGTCACTGTTGTCGCAAGGATTTCACGCACTTCTTTGGCTGTTGCTGCGGAAATCGGCGTTCCATTTTCTTCAGGTTCATGGTTCTCCAGCACTTCTTTCGTATTCGGATCAATGATTTGATCAATTACATATGGTTTCATCATGACACCGTTATTTGCAATAGCAGAAGCAGCCTGTATCATCTGTAATGGCGTCACTGTAGAACCTTGCCCATAAGAAGTCGTCAGTCGTTCAGCCGGATAATTATCCAATACTACTCCCGGTGCTTCATTTGGTAAATCGATTCCAGTTTTCTTGCCGAAACCAAATTTATGAACATATTCAATGAATTTCTTGTCGCCAATTCTTTCCAGTAAGTATGCCATTCCCACGTTAGAGGAACGTTGCAAACCTTCCATAAAAGAAATGGTGCCCCAGCCATTCACGTTAACATCACGAATCACCCGGTCGTAGATTCGATAAGATCCAGATTTGAAGTAATCGTCCGGTGCCCATTTACCTTCTTCCACTGCCGCGGCCAATGTGAACATCTTCATAGGAGAACCTGGCTCAATCGTCTGCTCAACTGCATCATTTAACCAGTTTTCTGTTAACCCTTCTCGCGTCATCGGGTTAAACGTCGGTCGCTGACTCATTGCCAAAATTTCACCCGTTTTAGGATTAGACACAAGCACAAGCATTTTCTTAGGAGAATATTCTTCTTCTACTTGATCCATCGCTTCTTCTACGAAGTTACTGATCGTCTTGTCCAATGTAAGCTTAATCGTCTGGCCATCTTTGGGTTCCTCAATTTGTTTGCTAGCCGTCGGCAATAAATATCCCCAACCATCTGATTGATAATTTACTTTTCCATCAACACCTGTTAGTTGCTCGTTATATGTTTTTTCAAGCCCCATCTTGCCTTTGGTGACAGTTAGATTATTTTCCAATTCTTCTTTTTGGGCGAAGCCCACTAAGTAAGAAGCGAATCGACCGTTAGGATAGAATCGTTTTTTACCTTCTACAAACAAAATACCCGATAAACCTTTTCTATCGAGTTCTTCCTTCATTTTCAATACCGTTTCACGATTCAAATCTTTGCCCGCGCGACCAAACTCAATTTGCCATGCGCCCTCTCTAGCATTTTCCATTTTATCGTAAATTTCACGTTCTTTTAGCGGTAAATACTTGGCCAGTACTTTCGCCGTCTCTTTATAATTGGTTACGTGATATTTTTTTTTGCTGTTTTTACTTGCAGCTTCGTTCACTACAGCAACCACATGGTAACTCAATGTATCTGACGCAATCGGCTCGTCGTTTCGATCAATAATAGATCCACGACTAGCTTGTAAGACGGCATTTTTTTCATATTGGTTCGAGGCGATTTTCGCTAACTCTTTACCATCTACTTGGCCTGTCATCTGAATAAAAAGAATTCTGCCGAATAATATGAAAAAGAGCCCTCCGAATACTACTAACATTAGAAAGGCTCCCCATTGAAAGCGAAACTTCTTCATCGTCCTGGTACAACCTTTACGTTACTTTCGTTAAGGTTCAAACCACTCTCTTGTGCTTTTTTCCAAATACGTTCGTACGTGGATTTGTCACTCACTTGAATGGACAATTCATTATTTTGTTTTGCAGTATCTTCAATTTCAGAGTTCATCAACTGCACTTCTTTATTTACAGCGTTTATATCTGAATGTGTCTGTAAAAGCATTGAAGAAGATCCAATTGTAAATGCCGCAAATAAAGTGAACAATATCTTTTCGCCTTTAGAAAAACGTTTTTTTACACGGCGGACAACCTGTGGCTGATTTTGATCAATATGCTGTCCTATCTCCGGTGTCTGTGACGTATTTAAGTTCCGTTGTTCTAGTCCCATTTGGCTCGATTCCCCTTTTCTATTTTCTCTCTATAATTCGTAACTTTGCTGATCTGGCACGTTTATTATGCTCTATTTCTTCATCTGTAGGGATGATCGGCTTTCGTGTTATAAGACGGAAATCCGGATCCATGCCCTCAGGTATAATAGGTAAGTTTGGCGGCAACTCCGGCATGGAAGAAGCTTCCTTAAAAATAGTTTTACATAAGCGATCTTCCAGTGAATGGAAGGTAATTACGCTGATCCGACCATCTCCACGCAATAACGTGAGGGCATCAGTTAAAGATTGCTCAGCCGCTCCTAGCTCATCATTTACCGCAATTCGTATAGCTTGGAAAACACGTTTCGCAGGATGGCCTCCGGTTCTTCTGGCAGCTGCTGGAATGCCCATTTTAATAAGTTCAGCTAGTTCACCTGTTGTACGTATAGGCGCATCTGCGCGTGCTTCTTCAATTTTACGAACGATTTGCTTCGAGAACTTCTCTTCACCATAACGGAAGAATATCCTCACTAAATCTGAATACGACCATTCATTGACTACATCATAAGCCGTTAATGGCGCAGAAGTATCCATACGCATGTCCAACGGTGCATCATGATGGTAACTGAAGCCTCGCTCGGGTGTATCCAATTGTGGAGAAGAAACTCCAAGGTCATATAAAATCCCATCTACATGAGAGATTCCTATTTTCGCCAATTCATTTTTCAAGTCTTTAAAGTTTGCATGGACGAAGTGTACTTGTGCAGTATAGTTCGATAGTTTTTTTTGCGCTGCTTCAATAGCTGTCATATCTTGATCGAAGCAAATTAGTTGTCCTTCAGATGATAGAAGTTTGACAATTTCTTCACTGTGACCTGCACCACCAAGTGTGCAATCCACGTAAATGCCATTTTCTTTTACATTCAAGCCTTCGACGGCTTCATGCAGTAATACTGTTGTGTGGTTAAACATGGTTATTCCGCCTGCTTTCAAAATTCAAAATCAATTAGGTTTTCTGCAATGTCATTGAATGATTCTTCAGATTCCTCGTAATACGCTTCCCATAGTTCTGTAGACCAGATTTCAATCCGGCTGGATACACCGATAATCATACAGTCCTTTTCAATCTTCGCAAATTCCAGTAAGTTTGCGGGTATATTTACTCTCCCCTGCTTATCCAGACTTGCTTCGCTTGCTCCTGAGAAGAAAAAACGAGTGAATGCCCGAGCATCTCTTTTTGTAACCGGCAACGCTTTCAATTTTTCTTCAAGCTTTTGCCATTCATCCAGTGGATATCCAAACAAGCAATTATCCAGTCCACGGGTTAAAATAAAGCCTTCTGCTAATTGCTCCCGAAATTTCGAAGGAACGATCAGTCGACCTTTCATATCGATTGAATGCTGATACTCACCCATGAACATATAATTCACCCCACTGTATGAAATAATGTACCACATCCCCCCACTTTCCTCCACCCACTACACCATTTTTCTTCGCATAATTTTTAAAATGTGTCAATAGTACTTCTTTCTAATTTATATTCTCGTCCATATCCCGAAAAAACTACTTTTTTCGCAATTTTCTCTAGTCATTACCTTTAAGAAAATTTCAATACCAATTAGAGAATCTACTAGTGAGTATGAAGGCTGGAAGCTCTAGTTAGAGATGCTTTCTATCTCTAGAGAATGCGTGAGTTGATTACAAATCATTCACTGACGTTAGTATGGGAGATTGCATTGTATTTAAACTTATCTACACGCAATTTTAGATTCCGTACATCCACAAAAAGTGAAACGTAAGAGTAGCAACTCTTTTGAACATCCATTCTCCGCGAGCCCGCGGAATTGCGGCTCTTCTAAAGCGACAATCCCTACCACAACTATATAAGTTGAACAAATTATTTGTTACGTAGTAGTACTAAGTTGCTTGGAGTGCAAGGCGGCTCCTGGGGGATTAGCGTGCGCCTTGAGACCCCGGCCAGATGCCTTAATTTCTGCAAAGTACACAGAAATACGGCAAAGCGAACCCTTCGCTGTTCGCTTGGCTCAAGCCACGCCCCTCGGAAAACGTCCGCCTGGAACGGAAAGCAACGGTTGGTACCGTCCATTTCTTTAATTCATCTTATATAATTGGCTAATTAATCTTTTACATGAAAACAAAACCCGACATTCATAGAACGAATGTCGGGTTTAAGTGGTTTCTTATAAATAGACTAACTGATGTGATCCATTACACGTATAAGGTTGTTTCAGAAGCTCGTCAATCAATCCTTCACCGAACTGATTCATGTAAAAGTATGGCGAGTAGAGACGCTCTTGCAAGGAACCTTCCGGAAATAACTGTTCCGAAATAATGTGAAAACGCTCGTATTGCACATGGTTCTTTAGCAAAATCGACTGTTCTTTTTTCTTCTGTAAATAATCAAATTGACTAGTATGGAATTGTAAGTTTTTATTGAGCAATTGTATTAGTTCCGGATCTGTTGTTTTTAGATGTGACTGTAACTGTTCGTACTGCATCTGCAATTGATTCTTCGTTTCTGCCAACAAACGATCGAATTGCTCATCTCGCTGTTGCTCTCGCCATTTTTCCAATTGTTCCGGTAGTTCGTCATTCATTACTTGAGTCATTGAAATCCCCGTTAACTTTAGGGCTTCTTGAACTTGTCTATTGACCAAAGTAATTGAAAGTCGCGGTACGATTACTGGCATATTGATTCCCATGATGTGAAATGCCTCTTTCAATAAAGACCAATAAGCAATTTCGCCAGGTCCACCGACAAATGCCAATACCGGGAATACGAGATCTTGCATAATAGGTCTCGTAGCGACGTTGTTACTGAGCAACCATGGCTTATTTTTCGCTACAGTATGCATTTCTTGTTCTGTAAAGGACACGCCCGCTTGTTCATTAACGAATTTGCCATCTTTTCTTCGGAGTAGTACTCTGCCTGTATCGTGAACATAAAACAGATTGGCATCTTGTTCTTCCGATTCAATTGGCTTTGCGTAGCCATATGTGTGAAGTTGTTGTTCTGCATAGTAAATGCTTTTCGCCATCGCTTCCGTATTTTCAATCATTTGTGAAAAGTAAGGCGACTCCAATTGACGCAACGGCTTATAAGCTGCGTCCATAAATAATAATCCATGCGCAGTAAATAGGTCATTCATCAATGAAGTAAAGAAACCTGTGAAATTCTGTTGTTGCTCTACAGTTTGTAGCACATCACGCAATAATTTTTGCGTATAGGACGTCTCTCCATAACTTTTAAATATCTTCTTAATATACACGGTCATTTCTTTTTGATCATAATACGTGTCTGAAGCCATCGCTTTTAAAATGGTCGGCTGTTTAAACTGCCGCTTAACCGCTTTTCCTGCCTTCGCAGTATATGTATGATTGATTTCGTTAATATCGTGATCTTCTCCAGCAATCCAAAACACAGGAACTACAGGTTTACCTAATTCCTTTCGTTGTTTTTGTGCCAATAAAATCACGGATATCGCTTTATGAACAGAATATAAAGGTCCTGTCAAAACTCCCGCTTGTTGCCCACCAATTACTACCAATGCGTCTTGAGAAAGCTCTTGAATATACTGAGCAGCCAAGTCTGATATTCCAAACGGCTTCATATAACTTTCTACCGCAGCAGCCAGTTGCTCTCTCTGAAAAGAACGTCGCTGTAGTTCCTCTGCTCTTTCTTCATACCCTGCAGGTGTCATTTCATAGTCGAAAAATCTATGGAAAAATTGTGGATCGTGACGATACGCTTCCATCAATTTATTCTTTTTCGGCAACTCCATTGTGTCCAAGTCCATCTCACAAACCCCTTTATGTACTATACTACAGCAAGTATATCACCTCATCCGATCAGGTTGAATAGATACGCTTATGAGTACCCATTAGTTCACGTAGCGGATGATCTGCACTGTAATTCCGGTAATGAACAGTATAAAGTAAGCTGCCGTTAAGAGTAGAAAATACGCTCGCCACGTTCTGCGTAACACCCAAGATGTCCGAAACTCTTTTTCCCTTGAACGTTCTATCACTGCAAATCCGATGGCAATCAAACACAAAATTCCGATTAACAAAATAGGAAGCCAAACATCCCAAATTGCACGAATCAAAATCAAAACGGTAAGTACCATAAACGGTGTAGTCCAATCTACCGCCCATCCGATCCTCTTTTTCTTAGGTAATCCTATTTTCTTTGCAACAATAATTAATACAACTAAAATGATAAATGGGAACAATAATAACGCTCCAAGTATATTCGTCAACATCCGCCACATTCACTCCTGTTTATTCCAAGCAGTGCAGTCTCTAGCATTTGCAAAAAGGGAGCACTGCCACCTTTTTGATTAATTTCTTTCAACACTGCCGTTAAAATAGTTTCAATTTCCATATTCCGTCCATTTATTCTATCCACAAGCATAGAAGAGTGATTATCGGCTGTTTTACGGCATACCCCTTCTATATCATTATAGCTTAATAGATCGCCATATTCTTCAAAGTTGCTGAGTAACTCTTTACACAACTGGCGGAATAACAAATGGAAATAAGGATTTTCTAATAACAGTCCATTCCTTACTTCCAACAATGCGGTTAGTGGGTTGATCGCACAATTGATCAGTACTTTACGAAGTAATAACTGCTTTGCATTTTGTTGCGTAGTAATGGGAAAGTTCTGTGGATCTATTTCTTGCATCCATTGTATAATTGGAGCAATCTGGTCATTTTCCACCATGTTAATAGGTCCAATACCGTTATGTGAAACTGTTCGATCATCTATTCTTGTTGCACCATGCTCGACTGTCGCGAATGACACACGCCCAAGTGGATACTGCGTAATCAGCGATAGATGTCCAATTCCATTTTGAATGAACAATAAATCCGGTTGTATGGACATAGCACTGATTTTGGATAATACAATGTGCAACGCGTCATACTTCACAGCAATAATCCATAGCGCGTCTTTAGGCAACTCTTCAATATGTATTGTTGAATCTACTTCATATGTAAAATTTCCTGGTTCTCTTACCAGACCACTACGTAAGCGTTTTGCTTGTTCCTCTCGTCTTACCCAAAAGGTCACGTTTCCCTCGTGTTGAGCTAAATAGGAACCGATTAATAAACCAATGGATCCGGCTCCTACCACTACAAATCGCATAGTTTTCCTCCTTAAAAAAGAGACCCAGTGAAGGCGTCTCTGTTGGTACGTTTTATTATACAGGATAGACAGGATGTTTTCTCGAAGAATTCGTAATTTTTTTCGTTTTATAATATTCGAATCTTTCAGCAAGCACTGACCGTAGATGATGAGGGGCGACCACTTCATCAATGATAAGTTCCGAGGCCATTTTATAAATATCAATTTCTTCTTTATACTCTTGCTGCTTCTCTTTAATAAATGCAATTCTCTCTTTCGGATCCGCAATGGCTTCGATTTTATTCGAGTACACCGCATTAACAGCTGCTTCCGGACCCATTACAGCAATTTGTGCAGTCGGCAACGCAATACAGACATCCGGCTCGAATGCAGGACCTGCCATCGCGTACAGTCCTGCTCCGTATGCTTTACGTACGACAACTGAAATTTTCGGTACAGTAGCGGAGCTCATCGCCATAATTAGCTTGGCTCCATGACGGATAATTCCTTGTCGTTCCACTTTCGTTCCAATCATGAACCCTGGCACATCTGCAAGGAACAGCAACGGTATAGAGAAGGCATCACATAATGTAATGAACTTCGTTACTTTATCCGCTGAATCCACAAACAGCACACCACCCTTGACTTTGGGCTGATTCGCAATAATTCCTACAGGACGTCCATCAATACGCCCAAGTGTAGTGATGACTTCCGCCGCAAATAACTTCTTGATTTCGAATAAGCTATTATTATCCACTAATTGATCGATCGCCTCATACATATCAAATGGAGCATTTTGATTTTCAGGAATGATTTCTTCCAACGAACGACCTTCTTTTACCTCACGGGATTCCGCTATTCTAGTAGACTGCTCAAAGTTTGCTGGGAAGTAGGATAGATACTTACGTGCTTCTACAATCGCTTGCTCTTCAGTACTTACTAGCACGTCCCCACATCCACTTACCGTACAATGCATGCGTGCGCCACCCATTTCTTCCAGCGTCACTTTCTCACCTATGACTTTTTCAGCCATCCTTGGTGAACCTAAATACATCGAGGCGTTACCTTCTACCATAATGACAATATCACAGAAGGCTGGAATATAGGCACCGCCTGCCGCAGAGGGCCCGAATAAAAGACAAACTTGTGGAATGACACCCGATAAGCGCACTTGGTTATGGAAAATACGACCAGCTCCTCGACGATTCGGGAACATGTCTAGCTGATCTGTAATACGTGCACCCGCAGAATCCACTAAATAAAGTAACGGTACACGAAGCTTTTCAGCCGTTTCTTGAATACGGATAATCTTCTCTACCGTTCTTGCACCCCACGACCCTGCTTTAACTGTAGTGTCGTTAGCCATCACACAAACTGTTTGACCGTCGATTTTTCCGGTGGCAGTAACCACTCCATCTGCAGGTAGATCTTTTGCTTCACAGTTCGCAAATTTTCCATCCTCTGCATACTTACCATCGTCAAATAAAAGACGCAATCGTTCTCTGACGAATAACTTACCTTGCTCTTCTAATTTTTCATGATATTTTTCTGCACCACCCTTCATAACGTGAGCAGTAATTTCTTGAAGTTTTTCATTATACGCTGTCTTAGTTGATTCATTTGTCAAGGAACTTCCCTCCTTTTATTACGATTGAATGGTCACTAACACTTCATCTTCATCTACGAAATCACCTTCAGCACCGTGAATCTTACTTATCGTTCCATCCACTTCAGCCTCTAGCGGAATCTCCATCTTCATGGATTCCAAAATGACAACAACTTGTCCTTTCGTCACTATATCTCCTTCTTTTACATCTATCTGAAAAATCGTACCTGCCATAGTTGCTTTTACTTCTTGCATACCATCACTCCTCATATACTTAGTGCTAACACTTGCTGAAAATATTTTCTTTATAGATAGTGTATCTTATTCATGAAACCGTTTACAAGTGAATCTTAAACAGTCCCGACAGTGTATGCCTGTCGGGACTGAAAGTTTACTTGCTTTTCGTTAAAAATCTTTGTACCGCTTCATGATGGGCATCACTTTCCCAAAGGATGGAACAAACGCGCGCTTCTTCCTGCATGGCGTGTTCAAGCTCACTAGCTCTCCACTTCCTAGTGGCGATGGATTTATACGCACGGTGTACATTTCTATGTACTTTAAGCTGCGGAGCTAGAAATTGGTCAAGAGCCGCCTTCGCATCCCCCTCATACACTTCAGTCGCCCAGCCAAGCTCTAGTAGTTGTGCAGATGTATGAATGCTGGCGCCGCTTGTAAACTGCAGCAAACGGTCATGAGGGCCGTTTTTCTCGAATAACAATGTAGCTCCGCCCCAACCAGCCGTGATCGCCAACGTACCTTGAATGAATCCAGCTCTTGCATGCGATGCAACCAAACGGTAATCACAAGCCGTTGCCAGTTCACAGCCTCCACCCACAGCCGTTCCATTCACAAGCGCTATTGTAGGCATTGGTAAAGTAGCGATTCGATATAAAATACTAGCCCCCCTGCTCAACATCGGAAAAGCATCCTCTGCGGTTTGAAAGCCGTGAAAATCACTAAGATCTCCGCCTGAACAAAATGCCAAGTCACCTTCTCCCTTAATAACAGCAAAGGAAACTTCCGGGTCATCTTCGATTTTATCTAGAAAGAATTCAAGCCCCTCCATGACATCATAATTTACCGCATTTCGCATAGCAGGACGATTAATTGTAAAATACGCAATGGATTGATCAACCTTTATAGAATAAGACAAAAAAACTCCCCCTTTTCACTTAGCATACCATTTTTATGCAAAAGAAAAAAGACTACCTTGAGCCATGGTCTCAAGGTAGTCTTTCATTCGTTGTGTTGAATCTAAATTATTCGCCTACAACGTCTTTTCCTTTGTAGTGTCCGCATGATTTGCAAACGTGGTGTGCCAATTTCATTTCGCCACAGTTGTTACAAGTAGTCATACCTGGCGCTTCGATTTTGAAATGAGTTCGACGCATATTTTTCTTCGTTTTAGAAGTTCTTCTCTTTGGTACTGCCATTGGGGGGCACCTCCTTATAAGGGTTTACTCTTTATCGGTTTCAAAAAAATTAGCCAATCCCGCTAAGCGAGGATCTACTTTTTCTCCTGCTTCTTGCCGTTGCGCTTCCAATTCTTCATCGGTTGTATAGGACCAACCTTTACCTTCCACCTGTTGCATCTCATCTGCATTTTCACAGAATACTTGCATCGGGATTTCAAGCAAAATTAGTTCTTCCAATACAGGAGTAAAATCAATTATTTCCTCATCAACCGGATGAATTTCATCATCCGTCTGAAGTGTCTCCTCGTCCCAGCTGAATTGCTCAACTGTTTCAATGGAGAATGGATAATCGACGTCTTCCCACGTACGTGCACAAGGCAAAATCATTGAACCTTCTAGCCGAAGCTGGCATGTTAACTTTTTCTCACCAATTGTACATGTTCCACTTACTCGAACAGGCTGAATTGCCCTAATTTCTTCATTCCGATTTTTCACAGAATCCAAATTCACTGCTTCGTCAAACAGTAGCGGGCCTTGCCTATGTTTCCGTAATTGATGAATGGACCATTTCATGTCTATCACCTCAAGACAACAATGTTGATTATAGTATTTTAAATAAGGGATGTCAAGATATTTTCTTGTCACCTTATCAAGTTTAACGGTATAATTCATTATACGCAAGTACAGAGGAGGATTTCATTGATAGCTACTGGTATTGTCGTCGAATATAATCCCTTTCATAACGGCCATTTGTTCCATCTAAATGAAGCTAAAAGGCTAACGCGTGCAGATGTGATAATCGCTGTGATGAGTGGACATTTTCTTCAACGCGGTGAACCAGCGATTGTCGATAAATGGACACGAGCGCGCATGGCCCTTGCTAGTGGTGCAGACCTAGTCATTGAGTTACCTTATGCTTTTTCTACAGCCCATGCTCCTCAATTCGCTAAAGGAGCCGTCCACATCCTCGATGCACTTCAATGCAAGAACATTTGCTTCGGTAGTGAAGAAGGTCACATCGAGCCATTTATAAATAGTTTAGACACAATGAATACACATCATGAACTTTATGAAAAAACCATAAAGAGTTCCATACAAGAAGGGATCAGTTATCCGAATGCCTTGCGAATTGCATATGAAGCAATTTCACGCGCCACTGAAAAACCACTCGCTGATTTATCAGAACCAAATAACATTCTAGGATTTCATTATATGCAAGCCATAAAAGAAATTCAATCGAACATGATTGCTGTCACGCTCGAGCGAAAAGGAACACATTATCATGATGAAGTATTACCTGTAGAGTCTATCGCCAGCGCAACAGGAATACGCAAAGAATTGTTTGCGACCGATGTCGCGCACGTTCAACCTTTCATGCCTTCATCTTCCTATGAGCTTCTTCATCAACAGCCTCATCAAAGCTGGGATCATCTCTACCCATTTCTTCGATACATGATTCTTCGTGAAGGGCCTGAACAATTGGCATCCATTGCAGATATCACGGAAGGTATTGAATTTTCTCTATGGCGGGCTGCAAAAGGACATGCTACATTTCAAGAATTTATGCAAGCTGTCAAATCTAAACGTTACACATGGACACGAATACAACGAATGCTAGTACATATTTTGACCGGTTATCGAAAATCAATCCGCGCACAAATCACCAGTCCATCTTATTTACGACTACTCGGTATGTCTGAAGACGGAAGAAGTTATTTGCGCACAGTGAAAAAAGAAGTGACTTTGCCAGTTATAAGCCGAGTAGGTTCTCACAAGGACCCATCACTTCTAATGGATATTAAAAGTACGGATATTTATATGTGTGGTATTCAACGAGAGCCAGGTCTCGATTTTAAAACACCGCCCATATTACTGTGACACTTTACTTTTCCTCTAGTTTTTCCAAATAACTTAATGCATCATCGATCGTTTTGACCGGTACAACTTTCATTTTTGTACCGATTTTATCCGCAGTTGCTTTCGCTTCTTCATAATTTGAGAGAAGCTGCGGATTCTTCTTTTTCACTTCCTCCGGTAATTCATCGTCGGGCGCGAAAAATATCTCCATATCTTGACGATCAGCTGCCATGATTTTAAAATCTATTCCACCAATTCGTCCTACTGACCCATCTTCAAGCATCTCGCCAGTTCCTGCGATATTATACCCCTTTGTTAAATCGACATCCACTAGTCGGTTCATCAATTCCAGTGTGAACATCAAACCTGCTGAAGGCCCACCGATTTCCTCAGTACGTATATCCACCTTTGGCTCTGTTTCCAATTTAATCTGCTCTTCAAACTCTATTCCTAAACCTACTCGTCCGTCCGTCTCCGGAAGTTCTTTTAATTCTACCGGAACATCCAACTTCTGTTTTCCACGTTCTACTTGCAAATGTACTTTTTGACCTTCATGCATATCACCAAATTCTTGCATAAATTCTTCTGCGGAAGCGAGCTTTAGTTGATCAATCGATTGAATGATGTCCCCTACTTCGAGTTTTCCTGCTGACGCTCCTGCGGGTAACACACCCGCTACAAAGACGCCCGTGAATTTTCTGGTAATCGGCAATCCTGCCTTCTCAAACGCTACCGATATGGCATGTATTTTCGAATCAGCCATCAATTTTTTCTGACGCACTCCATACTCTGCATCACTTTCCCCATGCCTTCTTACTTGTGTAGCCGGCAATAACTTCATTTTATCTGAAATCTTTGACCAAGCGTACGTTACAGGTGTTGCCTTGCCAATTGCAATTGTCATCAAACTAAATGTTCCTACGTCGTCAGTATCTCCGCCTACCACTTCTACGAGGGGTGCCAAATCATAGGCTCCGCCTGGTCGAGAAATATACATATCCAACGGGTAAAGTACTAAAACAGCTATCATTAGTAGGATGACCGCCGCTATTCCCCATTTACGCATTTTCATAAAAGCTCACCTCCATTAATAGCCTGTACGAATACTACATATATATTACGGTAGATTTTATTGTATTTCAAAAATTAGGAAGGAGTGCGACAGATGCTTTTTATTTATGATCCTGCCGTATCGAACAATGAGTAACGTACTCTTCATCTGGGCGCTAATTATTTTATTTATTTTGCAACCAGATGTCGCTCATGAAGGAGCCGTTTCGGGAGCCCAATTATTCACTCATGCGTTACTACCCTATTTGCTACCCTATATTATTTTAACGCAGTGGCTATTGAAAATGCCTAGCAAGCGGGGCACCAGTCAATGGAGCCGTTACATAAAGGCTTATGTGCTTGGTTCATTTGGAGGCTTCCCGGTAGGGGCCGTGACCGTTAGTGAAATGAAAAAGAATGGAGAGATCTCTGCAGCTGAAAGTAGTTTGCTGGTCGCATCCTGTCATGCACCAGGACCTATGTTCATTATTGGCTTTGTTGGCAACGAATTATTCGGCAGCACGACAAGTGGTTGGAAGTTGTTGATTGCCATTCATTTAGCTAATATCGTATTTTTCATATTGGCCATGTCACTTGTGGGAAGCCGATATCAGCAAACAGCTGTCCCGTCCATCCCCCAACAACAACATAAAACATCTCCTTTGTTGCGCTCTATTAAAGACAGTTCATCCGTTATATTGTTAGTCGCGACTACAGTCATTTTCTTCTCTTCTCTAGGCAATGTGCTTTCACATTCCATATCTTCCGTAATTACTGTGGATATGGGAGTTACCAAAACTTTATTGCTTGCCGTGTTCGAGATGACTTCTGGTGTCCAGTCTGCTACCGAGCATTTTGCTGGAGATGCGATTTATCCGATGCTCATCGCGGCCATTCTTTCGATCAATGGTATGAGCATTCATATGCAGGTCATGACAATCGCTAAAAGCGCTGGTATACGTATACTGCCTTATGTGATTGCAAGGGGCTGGAACCTGTTACTTGTCCCTGTATTATTCATTTGGATTTATTGAGTGAGTAATCAAAAACTGATGGAGTGCCATGTAAAGTATTCGCTGATAAAAGTAATACTATGCAAAAAAGGATGCCTCTAAAGGTCATCCTTTTATCATTTTTTAATTACGTATCCTTATTTTTCGAACTTTCTCGTTAGAGCTACATTGACATGGGGTGGTACGAGCGTGGAGACATCTCCACCGTAACGTGCCACTTCTTTGACGATACTTGAGCTGAGGAACGAATACTGACTCTTTGTCATCACAAAGAACGTTTCAATACTCTCATCCAGTACTCGGTTCATCGACGTAATTTGCATTTCATACTCAAAATCCGAAATTGCACGTAAACCACGAACAATGACGGATGCGTTAACTTCTTGCGCATAATCAATCAACAGCCCTGAAGAAGTATCAATCTTGACATTGTCATACTTCGATATAGCTTCCTGAATAAGAGCAACACGCTCCTCCACTGTGAACAACGGTTTTTTGGAAGAGTTATTCATTACGGCAACATGCACTTCTTGGAAAGTTTTTGCTGCTCTTTCTATAATATCTAAATGTCCATTCGTGACCGGGTCGAAACTTCCTGGTACGATTGCAATTTGTGTCATGCCGTCAGCCTCTTTTCTTGTAAATCGTAATAGCAGTACTTCCATAAATAGTGGAACTGATTTGACTATATGTATCATAATGACCGGGCAAATCTATATGTTTATCATGTTCACAAATGATGGTTGCATCATCCGCTACCAACCCTTGTGCTATTACGTCTTTAATTACATCATAGTATTCGACCGTTGCGTAGGGAGGATCCACAAATAGCAGATCAATAGAGACTTCTTTCTGCTTAAGAATCGTAGCTGCCTGTCGTGCATCTTTTTTTTCAATCCACAGACATTCTTCCATTCGGCACTTTTCTGCATTTATTTTGATAATAGCGCATGCTTTTGGATTCTTTTCAAAGACAATGGCCTGTTCCATCCCTCTTGATAGCGCCTCAATCCCAATAGAGCCACTGCCGCCAAATAACTCGACAACAGTGCCCCCATCGAAATAAGGACCGATTTTGTTGAAAATAGACTCTTTTACCTTGTCTGATGTCGGTCGCGTCGATGTGCCGGGTAAGGATTTCAAAGACATCCCTTTTCTCGAACCGGAAATGACTCTCATTCTTTTTCCATCTCCTTTATTAACTTTTCAATTTGTTCGATAGAAATGGTTTCATCCGACTTATCAATTAACACCAAGAAGATTCGTCGCAACCAATTTTCATCAAAGTATAATGTTTTATTGATTAAGATATAGGGCTTTTCCGTGTAATCATATTTGCTATTATTCATAATGTAGAAAGGTTGTACTTTAGAAAATCGATAGCTGCGATTTGGACTGTCAATATAAATCGATTGCTCGTTTGAACGAATTGAATAACCCATTTTTGACAATAATTCTTCTGCTGGGTAAAAACTTTTACCATCCTGTACTATTATCTTCACTTCTGGAACTTCTTCTCCATCAAGCAATACAGGCCGTGGATCAAATAAAAGGAATGGATAGTTATATCGCTGCTCCTTTATCGTCTGATGAAAATAGTGAGTGTTAAATGCTAGTATCTTGGATAACGCTCTATCCAAATCTGATGAAGAAATTTTTTTGTCTATTTTCTCTTGGATGTTTTGACGAAATTGTCGAAATTGCTCTGCTGAGATGGATTCTTTCAAACGAATAAATACTTTTTGTTCCGCTTTTGTTCCTACTGGATCATCTGCAAGTATAGATGCAATCATACTGCTCATCGATGGCTCGTCCGCTTGTAAAGTGAAACGTGACTGGACACTCATTCTGGCTACTTGATTTATGACTTGCGACATATTATCTGTTTTATCTATAATAAAGCGTTTCGCATTCAGCGACTGATTACTGGAAGCTAACACTACACTGACATGATTCCCACCGATAGCTTCTAACATATTAACCAGTCGGTCATTATACTTTTTATCGATACCTTCACCGAAGATTGTCAACTTATTTGAAGAGTATGCTAGTGGCACATCCTGTTTCTGCCAATATAGCTCATTAACAAATCCTACGCCACGATACAAACGATAGGTAATACGCTCTTTATTTGCCTTTCCTACACGTTCCAATCCCGACACCCACATGCCGCCAATACCTTGCTCATCAGTCACGTGAAGAACCGTCGTCAGGGGTTTTGCATCCTGAAGAAACACAAATGGCTCCTTAAATAATTTACGCCCCGTCAGCGGTGTTTTTTTCGGTAGTTTATAACGAATGGATTGTTGATCACTTCCGCCTTCTTCAAATGCTACACTGGAATCATTCAGTCGAGCGCATGCAGAAGAGTCCTCTGCTTCGCATCCGCGCTCCACACTTCCTTCCGGCCAGATAATCTCATGTCTACCTTCCGACAAGTTATAAAAGTGGTGACGAATGTACAATCCATCCGCTCGATTGACAACCTCAATTTCCTGACGATACGTACCTGAATTCGCGCCTTCTCCATTTGCATTGACCGATTGGCTGTAATGCAAATAAACGAGCCCACCGTTTACTGCCGCCAAAAGAAATAAAATCCTTATAATAACTTTCAACGTACAACACCTCATCACATGGTATGATGGACACGAACCATTACTAATCGCCTGAAAGGAAGCGCTTGATTATGATCCAACAACGTTTTATCGAACTAGGGGAAGGCTATAGCGACATCTACGAATTACTCGAAATAATGTCTACAAACTCCCACAGAATTCATAAGTCCTATATTTTTTCATCGAAACATCATTCTAATGAACAATTATCATTAGCCGTTTCCCTTGCTCCTGCAAATGAAAACACTCATTTCATGCCGATCTATATTTGCAGAGAAGGAATACGTTATTCTGCAGACAAACCATCGAAACGTTATGACCTGTTTGTTGAGCATGCAGAGTCGCTAAATAAAAAGCCCGTCAGAATTGAAATAAAACATTCAACTGAATTTGCTGAAAATGAGTTATTTTACCAATACATTACAGGCGTCTTACGCTTAAACCACTTGTTGCCGCCGCTAAATTAATAAGCGGCAGCAAGTCACAATCCTGTTTTATAATCATATTCTTTTGCTTTATCGGGCTTTGCATTTTCATATATCGTGCTAACAAAGGGACGTTGTGAAGGCAATACTTTCCGTACAGCCGACAAACGCTCCAACTTAGTGATTGTCGTTTCCACGTCTTCCATATCACAGTAAAGCACAACGTATTTCATTCGTTTGGAAATATAATGAACATGCCCAAATTTGCGCAATGATTTTGCTTGTTTTAAATGATGGAGATAGACAATTATGCCTTGTCGATCAATCATGATTCTCCCCCTCTTTCTTACTTCATACAATACCATAGGTGAGAAAAGTCCTGCAACCTTGCATATGAAATGTTTGCGTAGATATATGGGAGACCAGACCAGTCCCCAATCTTTGTTTGCACACCTTCTCTGGAATAGGTTACACTTAAGAAGACATTTATCTGATTCCAATCTGTCTTTACTTTTACAAGGCGACTAGATACAAGTATTTTCTGTTCAGTTGAAGTATAAACATCAGCTCAACAAAAAAGTGATAACTGACTATATTATTGAGGAGGTTTTAGATTGGGAAGGAAAACAAACGTTGCATTAACTGTGGGAGCTGCAAGTGTAGCTGCATGGGCGGCTTCAAAAGTAATAGCAAAACCAGAACCCCGAGCCGAAAAGAAAGCGCTCCATTTCTCGGAAGTCGCTATTTTAACTGACGCGCAACTGTGCCAAAATACAGAAGTTGACCCACTTACCGCTTATACCAAGATGGCTGATTTAGGTGTTCACGGATTCGCGGTCGATATACAACTCACGAAAGATGAAGATATTTTATTAGTGCCTAACCAGGAACTTTTGCCTTCCAATGAAATAGCCGATTATACAGTAGATGAAATCTTGACAAAATATAATAACGCCCATGATCTTGATACTTTGCATGGAGATGTATCAGTTGTATCATTACGTGAACTGTTGGAAAAGTTCCCCCAACTATTACTTGTCATCTCTATGAATGATTGCCCTACAACGTATGAAGGAAGTTTAATCCCTTCCAAATTGTGGCGACTACTAAAAGAGGTGGATGCTACTGAACGTGTTGTAGTAACAAGTCCATACGATGAACAAATTGATCGATTTAATCTATATGCTCAGAATTCTGTTGCCTTAGGTGCAGGAAGTGAAGAAATAAAAAAAGCTTATGTCGCTTTTACGAGCAAATTCGGTCATCTGTACCGGCCGAATGCAGATCTATTCTGCCTGCCCGAAAAACTTGGTGTGTTCCCACTCGCTTCAGAAGGCTTCGTCCGCTTTTTACAAGATCTCAATATAACTGTATTTTATGCGTTGAATGAGACAGATGAACTTCCAAAACTAGCTAAATTGGACGTCGATGGTTTTATAACATGTTACCCAAAACAATTGTTGACGTTCTTCAATGAGCACTAAAGTGACTATAAGGCTTACCATGGACATGCTTGCGCTCAAAACGCCACTTTAATGTTTACCTTCTCCTCGGACACTAATTATATCTATAAAGTAACCCCCTGCAGTTTTTGCAGGGGGTTACTCATTCTTATGAAATAAATTTACGCTGAACAAGAACAGCTGCCACCTGAACCACAACCGCTACCGCAAGAGCTGTTAGAGAATGTCCCATCACCTGCTGGTACTTTCACAGCTTCTGAAACGGACTGGCCAATCAAGATACCAATTTCGTCCAACAGATCCTGTACGTCATTTTCAGCCAGACGCAATGCAGCCACTTCATCTTGTAAATCCAGTTCGCGCTTTTGAACCCGAATTTCCTTCATAATTACTTTGTAATCTGGATGATAGCGCCCAAAACGCTGTACATCCTCATATTGTTCTTTCATTTTAGTGAAATCCATGATCTTTTTTCGCAGATCAGCGTTTGAATATACACGGTTATGTGCGTCTTGATAGGTTTTCACCACTTCAGAACACAGCAGCATCTCGGAAAGTTCTTCCGCCATATCGATGACTCGCATCCACTCATCTGTCATCATTACCAATTGCCGCACCTCCTATCACCACTATCATAACAAAAAACTGCTTCCTCGACTATCCATTAAGACTTTTACTTTTTGGTATTTCTCCTACTAAACGTTTTTTTCACTTCTTCCATATCGCAAAAGTGTATCGTCTGATGCTCTATTTGCTGTATTTGTTCATGTCCTTTCCCTGCAATGAGCACAATCTCACCTGGCTGCGCTTGTGTGACAGCGTATTGGATTGCCTGGTGCCGATCGATGAAGATTTCGATAGGGGTTGTAAAACCCACCATGCCCCCCAAAATGTCCACAATAATTTGTGACGGATCTTCTGTTCTTGGATTATCAGAAGTCAAAATCACATGTGAACTGTAGTGAGCAGCAACTGCACCCATTTGTGGACGCTTGTCACGGTCTCTTTCTCCTCCACATCCAAATACAGTTATCAGCCGTTTGGAGGACTCAGACAAGGCTTCCAATACCGCTTGTAAGGCGTCTGGTGTGTGCGCATAATCTACATACACTTCAATACCCGCTTCTTCATATTTCTCCAGTCGCCCAGTTGGAAGGCGCAAAGCATGCAAATGAGGCTTTATGACGCGTAATGAATATCCAAGCGCCATGAGTGCTCCTATAGCCGCTCTTGCATTCATTTCATTGTGATGACCTAAATTAGCAAGTAGCACTTTTTGTTGTGGCTTGCCGTTAATATGTCGACTGCTGAAATAAATGGGCGGTTTGGATAATTCCTCCCCTATAGCACGACATGTCTCGTCATCTTCATTAATTACAAGCTGATCAGCTAATGGAATAAGTAGTTTTTTGGCATCGATGTATGGCTGTCTACCTCCATGTTCTACATAGTGATCCATCCCAATATTCAAAAACACACCAACAGTTAACGGGCAGTGTGCTAAACGATTCGTGAACAGCCCAATTGAAGATGCCTCAAGAACAATATGGGTGACTTGTTGCTTAATACATCTACGTAAAATAGGATGTAATTGCTCAGCTGGCATCGTCGTCATAGAATTTCGAATCGGCTCTGTTAGCTTACCGTCAATATAAAGACCTGTCGTTCCGATAACAGCTGTTTTATGTCCGAGTTCTTTTAATAATTGCCCGATAAAATGACTGACTGTAGTTTTACCGTTCGTCCCCGTAATGCCAATGATGCGTAATTCTTCAGCTGGGTTATCTGAAAACTTCGCACTTCCATATGAAATAAAAAGCGAACTATCGGGAATCAGAACGATCGTAATGTTTGCTGGTATGCGTGTTAGATCTATGTTTTCTCGATCGATTACCAACGTGTTTGCTCCATTTGAAATCGCTTCTTCAATAAATGTCATTCCATCTGTCATAACTCCTTTCTTTGCTACAAATACATAATTTTTCTTGACCCTCTTTGAAGATTCCGTGATCCCATCGATTGCCCGTCGAATTGAGCCCTGTAAAATAGTGCATGGCCAATCCTTTAGTAATTCAGATAAAAGCAAGGTCTCCCGCCCCTTCCCGAACCTTTTATTCTCCAGAGAATATAATGAAACGAAGCATAAAGTATTCTATGAAAGGCATAAGAAGAATGTCACGAAGAAAGTTGGGATTCTATGATTATCCAGAAGTTCGGCGGAATTGCCATGCAGAATCAACAACAACGTACCAAGTGTATTCAGCATATTCGACAAGCATTGTCGAAATATCGTGCCGTCATCGTTGTAGTTTCTGCAATGGGTAGAAAAGGCGACGCCTATTCCACAGACGATTTGCTTACCCTGACGGACTCCTTCTCGAAATCTGGCGAAGCCAGAGACTTGGCCGCAGCATGTGGCGAATTAATCGCTGCAGCTGTATTATCTGCGGAATTATCCACGGAAGGTATAGACAATACGATTGTCTATGGACAAAATACAGGCATTCGCACATCGGGAGATTTCTGTAATGCAACGATTGATAAAATTAACAGTACACATATTGTCAATACACTTCAAACTCACTCATGTATCATCGTGCCTGGTTTTCAAGGAATGAATATACAAGGGAAGTTTATGACTCTCGGTAGAGGTGGCAGTGATTTGACGGCGATCGCACTAGCCTCTGCATTACAAGCTCAGCATGTAGAGTTTTTCAAAGATGTACCAGGTGTTATGTCAGCAGATCCTCATACTACTTCTGACTATAAACGATTTGATCGACTCACATTCGATGAATTCCTTCCGTTACTAAAATGTAATCGACCCGTTATTCAGGAAAAAGCAGCGGTGTATGCAAAACAAAAAGCGATGCCTCTTCATATACGAGGCATCGCATCAAATGAGGAAGGTACATGGATTCTTCCTTAGTCGTCATGTATGGAGTTTTCTGATTCAGGCTTTGCTATAAATGACTGGGTATAGTATTTATTATAAACGCCAATGCCGGTATGCGTGAAATTCGGATCTAGTAAGACATCCCGGTGTTTTGGAGAGTTTAGCCAACCATGTACAGTTTCAATAGCATCAATATAATTAAACGCTATGTTTTCGCCTGCTTTGTTTGGAGTAAGTCCAACATCTCTTAAACGCTCAGCAAACATTTCCACTGGTCCTTCATCATGAGAACTATATTTACGGAATATCATTTCCTGGCTATGCTTTCTCGAAAGTGTGGCCAGTTTATCGTTATATGATAAAAGTGGCAGTTGATGCTCTTCACGTAATTGGTTGGTCAATTCAAACGTCTGTCGCTCCATTGCGCGGTCCACTTCAGTCTGAACAGTTGATGAAGGCTTCGGTGCTTCCATCATTTCTCCAAGATAGGTCATGTCATAAGGCTGATGTTTCACCAAAGTAGTCGGACTGATGAACCGTACCCCTTCAATCCCGCCATCTTCTTGATCGATATATAATTGTACAAATAAATTCTCATATGGTATAAGAAGACGATTTTTAATATCTTCACTATTTAATGAAAATGTATAAATGTTTTCATTAATCTTCACGTCGATCTCGGATTCAATCGGCGTAAAGCGATGAATCTCCTGTATATTCTGTCCGATTTTAAAGGGGGCTATATCTGCCATATGATCAGCCGTATATATTTGGTTCACTTTCCCATTCAAAACCCCTGCCATGAAACGCGGTTCTTGTGTATATACCCACCATTCGTACTGAAAACTCGATGGTTCAATTCTAGAGGGTTTACCAAATTGTTCTTCTAGCTTGTTGATTTTCTGCCCAACAAGTACTGACATACCTTCATCAGGTCTCGGCATACCTTCTCCGCCGATCGATGGACCTTTTTCAGGGACGGCAATCGGCGAGCCATGTTGTACTGGTGACTCTAGGGGCAGATTTTCACTTGTTTTATCAGTCATGAAATAAAAGACTCCCATTACAATCAAAAGCAAAACAAGAATCTTCCATCCTACTCTCCACATGTTATCTTCCTTTCCACTCTTTATATGTTACTCCTATAATAGTATTACGTATTGCAAGAAATCATTTTGCATTGAATACTTATTCAAGATGAACAACTATTCTAAAATGGTAACTTTCTTATATTGTACAGAAGACACACACTATAGTCACCTATATGAGTCAGGAAAGAAAGCGTTGACACAATGTTGTCATTGCAACTAAAAACGATTTGTTTTATGATATAATAGTATACGTATTCGTCAGGATGAACATAGAGGGGGATATACAGATGTATGTTGAAAATATTGGCCTTAAAGGCCTTGTAGCAGATTTACGAGTAATGGAAGAAATTATGAATAAAAATAATCTTGAAATTGATGGGCAATGGGATTATGAGCGTGTAACATTCGATAAGAAGTATATTGTTAAAGAAGGTACATACTACTTGCGCGTTTTTGGTGAACTTGTTGAAGGCGACATCGATGGCAGAAAAGCAACAGTTCGTCTAAAGCAACCCGTTCTAGGAAAGCACTACTACCCACACGGCGTGGAGTACGGCGAAGAAGAAAACTTCCCTGCTAGCTTAGTTAAGGACTGCGAACTAACGTTAAAGAAAGTATATGACGAGTTAAAGCAATATAGTTTGTAATGATAGGAAAAAGCCGGAGAGCTAAATGTTCTTCGGCTTTTTCTACTATTACTCCACTAATTTGGTTATAATAAAAACAGTATCTACGTGGAGGACGATCACTTTTGAAATTGCTCACAAAAAGAAATATCATGATTGCATTCAGTGTCATTGTACTATTGGTTATTATATTCTTCATTTTACCCGTTTCCATCCCTATTATTTTGGCCTTGCTAACGGCGCTTTTCTTAGATCCTCTTGTTAAATGGGTAGAAATACGATTTAAATGGAAGCGTAAAGTTTCTGTCATTGTGAATTTTATCGTATTTGTTGGAATCATTGTACTTGTCCTTTTCTATACCGTCACTACACTCATCGGAAAAATAGTTCATTTTACAAAAGAGATTCCGAATTACTTAAATTCTCTTTCCAGTGTATGGATTGACACTCAAAGCAAGCTATTTCAGTACACGGTAGGCATGCCCGAAGATATTTTGGCTATGCTAGAAAACGAATTCAATGAAATTATCGAATCCATTCGAATTTCAATCATTACACTTTTTAGTTATGATCGCATTTTAGCTTTAATTTCGGATATACCCAATTTCCTTGTTAGCTTTATTGTGTTCATGATCGCATTATTTTTGTTCATGTTGGAATTACCAAACTTGAAAAAAACTTTTTATTTTCATTTAACAGAAGCCACTGCGGAAAAAGTACACTATATGATGAACAGATTACGTTTTGTGGTAGTAGGGTTCGTCAAAGCTCAATTGCTTGTCAGTTTAATTATTCTAGTCGTTTCCTTTATCGGCTTATTGATGATCATACCTAAATATGCAGTAGTGATGGCGTTGGTAATATGGATTATTGATGTCATCCCGATACTAGGCTCTATTATTATTCTCGCGCCTTGGTCGATCTATCAATATATTTCAGGCGATATCGCAATGGGTACAAAATTAGCGATATTAGCTGTAATACTTTTAGTTATCAGAAGAACTATCGAACCAAAAGTAATGGGTTCCCAAATCGGTTTGTCTCCATTACCTACTTTGATTGCGATGTTCATCGGGTTGAAACTTTTCGGCATCCTCGGTTTCTTCATCGGACCATTGCTCGTCATACTCTTTAATACAGCTAGAGAAGCCGGCATCATCAAACTGAATTTCAAGATATAATACAAAAGAGGCTGGGACATAACTAGCCAGAAGTGAGCCAAAAAAGGGTTCGATCATCGGTTTTTGATGATTGAACCCTTTTTGTATAGAAATCCTTGTATGATTTCCTATATGTTTACCTCCCTG
>NZ_PDYV01000023.1:0-41821 GCF_002743235.1 Sporosarcina sp. P25 | reverse complement strand
CCACTATCCACGTAGGATGGAAGCGGAAGTTGGGGCGACTCCTGGAGGATCAGCGTGAGTTCGAGACCCTGGACTGAACGAAGTGAGGGAAGCGGCTCGGGCCACGCCCTCAGGAAAGCGTCCCCAACTGGAGCTTTCATCCCTTCACACACACAAATTCTCTCACCACGCCAAAGCACTTGCTTTTGAACGTAACCATGTTCAAAGACAACAATAACTAACACACCTCCTCCAGTAAGTGATTCAACTACCCCCACTATCCACGTAGGATTGTAACGGAAGCTGGGGGCGACTCCCGGAGGATCAGCCCGATCAGGTGAGACAACTAAGAGAGCGAAGCGAACAGTTGGCTCACCGCGGGCCCTCGGGAAAGC
Organism: Sporosarcina sp. P25; assembly: GCF_002743235.1. Taxonomy (NCBI): domain Bacteria; kingdom Bacillati; phylum Bacillota; class Bacilli; order Caryophanales; family Caryophanaceae; genus Sporosarcina; species Sporosarcina sp. P25. The sequence continues at coordinate 41,447 of NZ_PDYV01000023.1, read as the reverse complement.
GTCCCCCAGCTGCAGTGGAAATCCCATGACGTCACTCTTCACTCACTGAACTTGAACAACTCCAACCAAAACAAAAAACGCCCCACATAGGAGGCGTTCTGTCTAAACTATACTCACACGATATACTTCTCTGCTTCGATCAGCTTCTCTGCCGCTTCACGCTTCTTCGCAATCAAGTTATACGGATTATTACGAGTCAACTTACGCAAAGCCGAAATCATCATACGCTGGTTGTCGCCGTCGACCGCTGCAAGCAACGTCTCTTTTGCTGCCGCTTCGATACGTCCGAACGCTTCCTGACAGAAGATCTGTGTATAAAGAAGCTTCTGGTTCTCTTTCTCTTCACCATTCTTGTTGATCGCCTTCTCCGTACGAAGCACTGCAGACTCCATACCGAATAAATCATTCGCAATATCTGCGATGTTCACAAGAATCTCCTGCTCCTGATCGAGCTTCGTACCGTAACGCTGTGCTGCAAGTCCTGCAACCAAGATGCCGATCTTCTTCGCGTTCTTCACAAGCGCCTTTTCTTGAGCCAATGCTTCATCGCCCACTTCTTCCGGCATCAGCATTAACAACTCTTCTTGCAACGCTTGTGCTTGTTGAAGCAATGGCAATTCGCCTTTCATTGCTTTCTTCAAGAACGTGCCTGGGACGATCATGCGGTTGATTTCATTTGTTCCTTCGAAGATACGGTTGATACGAGAGTCACGGTAAATACGCTCTACTTCGTACTCCGCCATGAAACCGTAACCGCCGTGAATTTGAACGGCTTCGTCAGAAATATAGTCCAAAACTTCTGAACCTACTACTTTATTGATAGAACATTCAATTGCGTATTCAGCAATGGATGCCGCCACTTTTGCACCGTCTTTTTGCTCTTCCGGGCTCATCGCCGCGTTACGCTCTTCAAAGTATCCAACTGTACGATAGATCAAACTTTCTGTTGCGTACAACATAGAAGCCATCGTACCAAACTTTTCTTTCGTTAAGTTAAATGAAGAAATCGGTGTGTCGAACTGCTTACGCTGGTTAGCATATTTGATAGCCAATTCAAGTGCACGCTTCGATCCGCCGATTGTACCTACTCCAAGCTTGTAACGACCGATGTTCAAAATGTTGAACGCGATCACGTGTCCGCGACCAATTTCACCTAATAAGTTTTCAACAGGTACTTCTGCATCTTCTAGAATCAATGTACGTGTAGATGATGATTTAATACCCATTTTCTTCTCTTCCGGTCCAACTGAAACGCCCGGGTACTCTTTTTCAACGATAAATGCTGTGAATTTGTCGCCATCTACTTTTGCGTATACTACGAAAACATCAGCAAATGCAGAGTTCGTGATCCATTGTTTTTCACCGTTCAGTATATAGTGTGTACCAGCAGCGTTTAATTTAGCAGTCGTCTTCGCGCCTAGTGCATCTGACCCTGAGCTCGGCTCTGTCAATGCATAAGCTGAGATTTTTGCTCCACTTGCAGAGTTCGGCAAGTACTTCATTTTTTGCTCATGATTACCGAATAACACAATCGGCAATGTACCGATGCCTACGTGTGCACCGTGTGTAATCGAGAAGCCGCCAGCTACTGATAATTTCTCAGCAATCAACGCAGATGAAATCTTATCTAGTGCGAGACCTTCATACTCTTCTGGAATATCTGCCGCTAGAAGTCCTAAATCTCCAGCTTTCTTCAACAATGTTACGGAGTTTTCAAACTCATGATTCTCTAGCTTTTCAATCAACGGCGTTACGTCGTTTTTTACGTACTCTTCCGTTGTTTTAGCGATCATCTTTTGCTCATCTGTAAAATCCTCTGGTGTGAAAACGCGACTAGCGTCCATGTCCTCAGTTAAAAACGCTCCACCTTTTACGAATTCTGTCATAGTAGTTCCCTCCATAGCTTTAGTCATGTAATTTCCCCCTGTTTGCTTGTCTGTTTTTTTATAGAACTTCGAATACTCCAGCTGCTCCCATTCCGCCACCGATACACATCGTGACGACACCGTACTTTTTGCCTTGGCGTTTCAATTCATTAATTAATTTCAAAGTCAAAATGGTCCCTGTTGCACCTAATGGGTGACCTGATGAAATCGCTCCACCGTTGACGTTCACTTTATCCATATCCAATCCTAGTTCGCGAATAACTGCGAGTGACTGAGATGCGAATGCTTCATTGAGCTCAAACAGATCGATGTCTTCAATAGATAGACCGGCTAGTTTCAATGCTTTTGGCACGGCTACAATTGGCCCAACTCCCATCACTTCTGGTGGAACGCCACCTACTGCGAATGAAAGGAATTTCGCCATTGGCTTCAAGCCGCGCTCTTCAGCCACTTCTCTATCCATTAATAAGACCATTCCCGCACCGTCAGAGGTTTGTGACGCATTACCTGCTGTTACGGAGCCTTTCGCCGCGAATGCCGGACGTAATTTCCCCAGTACTTCAATCGTCGTACCTGGACGCACGCCTTCATCCATTTCGAATAACATGGTTTTTTCCTGATATTTGCCGTCTGCACCGACAAAACGCTTCGTTACTTCAACCGGTACAATCTCATCAACAAACTTGTCTTCTTTGATTGCCGCTTCCGTACGTTTATGTGATTCAACTGCGAACGCGTCTTGATCTTCACGGGAGATACCATACTTTTGCGCCACTTGCTCCGCTGTATGCCCCATCCCCATATAGTATTCAGGTGCTTCTTCTGCTAGCTTATAGTTTGGACGAATCGTATTGCCCATCATCGGGACCATACTCATCGATTCAACGCCACCCGCTAAAACAGCTTCTGAGTGACCTAGCATGATGCGTTCTGCCGCATAAGCGATCGACTGCAAACCGGATGAACAAAAACGGTTGATCGTTACGGCTGGAGTGGTATCCGGTAAACCAGCCAATGCGCCGATGTTACGTGCTACGTTCATTCCTTGCTCTGCTTCTGGCATTGCACAACCGATGATTAAATCGTCGATTGGCCCATCATAATTCCCTGCACGCTTCAATGTTTCCTTTATAGTCAACGCCCCTAGATCATCCGGACGGACAGTTGCCAAAGAACCTTTTCCTGCTTTTCCAATCGGTGTTCGAGCACCGGCTACAATTACTGCTTCGCGCATTCTGTTTCCTCCTTTAGCTATCTCTCATCAGTTACGTAACGGCTTACCCTTGACCAGCATATGCTGCATTCGCTGCTGTGATTTCGGTTCTGCCACTAAACTTAAAAATGCTTCGCGTTCTAAATCAAGTAAGTACTGCTCATCGACACGTGTACCATACGGAATCTTTCCGCCTGACAGTACATATGCAAGTTTCTTCGCAATCTTCAAATCATGTTCGCTAATGAATCCAGAAATGAACATGCCTTCAGCTGCAAGCAATAATGTCGCATAGCCTGAATCGCCTGTTACAGGAACTTTCGCTCTCTTCGGCGCTACATAGCCTGCTTCATATAATGACAAAGCGGCTTGCTTCGCGTCGTAGATCAGATGATCCGGATTGACACTTATGCCGTCTGCAAAGTCGAGGAAGTTGTTCTCTCTTGCTTCTTCAGCAGATGTCGACGTTTTCGCCATGGCAATGGATTCAAATACTTTATTCGCAATATGTTGATAATCAGTAGGTACACCGTTCGGTAAACCTTTAAGGTGCTTCTGATACAAGTTGACGTTTCCGCCGCCACCTGGAATCAACCCTACGCCTACTTCAACAAGTCCTATATACGTTTCCATAGATGCTTGAATATGTGCAGCTGGAAGGCAAACTTCTGCTCCGCCACCTAGCGTCATCTGGAATGGTGCCGCCACAACCGGCTTCCCGCTATATTTAATCTTCAACATCGCGTTCTGGAATGAACGGATGACAAAGTCGAGTTCAAAGATATTATCATCTTGGGCTTCCATTAAAATCATGCCAAGGTTTGCACCGACACAGAAGTTTTTCCCTTGGTTCCCGATTACTAGTCCTTTGAAATTCTTCTCCACTTCGTCTACTGCGAAATTGATCATCTGAATGATGTCCAGACCGATCGCATTCGATTGTGAATGGAATTCCAGTAATGCTACACCATCGCCAAGGTCAATCAAGCTGGCGCCCGAGTTCTTCTTGATGACACCGTGCTTTTTCTTGTACTGCTTCAAGTTGATCGCTTTCTCATTTACTTGCACCATCTGATAGTCCGAGCCGTCGAAGTAGTACGTATCGCCATCCTCTTCTTTATAAAAAGTTTCATAGCCTTTATCGAGCAATGATTGAACAAGTTCAGGAATTTCCTTGCCTTCTTCTTTCAGCATGTCAACAGATTTCTTTACGCCGATCGCATCCCAAATTTCAAACGGCCCTTGCGTCCAGCCGAAGCCCCATTTCATTGCGTTGTCGATCGATACGATATCGTCTGCAATTTCCCCGTGAAGCTGTGCTGCATATAGCATAGTGGGTGTTAACGTATTCCACAAAATCTCGCCTGCACGATCTTTTGCATACAATAACGTCTTCATTTTATTAGCTAGTCCTTTTTGCTGTTTCGCCATTTCTATTGAAGGCGCTTTCATTTTCTGTGTAGGAACATATTCAAATGTCTTCATATCCAGTTCCATAATGTCTCGACCTTTTTTCACATAGAAGCCTTGCTTTGCTTTCGCGCCGATCCAGCCGTTATCGATCATTTTAGTTACGACATCAGGTAGTTCAAATGTTTTTTGCTCTTCACCCGTTGTCTGGTCGTAGACGTTTTTTGCAACGTGCATATACGTATCCAGTCCGACAACATCTAATGTACGGAATGTCGCGGATGTTGGGCGACCAATTAATGTGCCTGTGATCGAGTCGATTTCGCCGATTGTATAACCGCGTTCTAGCATTTCATGCAATGTCACTTGTAAACCATACGTACCGATTCGGTTACCGATAAAGTTTGGAGTATCCTTCGCAATAACGACTCCCTTACCTAAACGATCCTCGCCAAACACCGTCATGAACTCTACCACTTCAGGTGATGTCGCGTGTGTAGGAATAATCTCAAGCAATTTCAAGTATCTTGGAGGATTGAAGAAGTGCGTTCCAAGGAAGTGCTTCTGGAAATCTTCTGAACGTCCTTCTGTCATCGCTTCAATACTGATCCCCGATGTATTGGATGAAATGATAGTGCCTGGCTTACGCACATTTTCAATCTTTTCATATAAACTCTTTTTAATATCCAAGTTTTCTACGACGACTTCAATGATCCAATCTACGTCTTTTAATTGATCCAAATGGTCTTCGAAGTTTCCTGGTGTAAGTAATGATAAGCTTTTCTTCGTTGTCAGAGGCGCTGGCTTTTGTTTTTGTAATTTCTCCAATGCCGTAGCCGCAAACTTATTGCGGAATTGTGGATGATCATACGTTAATCCTTTTGCCTCGTCCTCTGCACCTAATTTTGGTGGAACGATATCTAGTAAAAGTACGGGAATGCCAATATTCGCTAAGTGCGCCGCGATACCAGAACCCATAACTCCAGATCCTAAAACTGCCGCTTTTCTAATTTGATAAGTCACGTGCAATCCTCCCTTATGTTCTTTGAATGAACACTCATTCATTTATAGCGTAAAAAAAAATACGCGTTGTCTATGAATCTAAGTATAGATCATTCGAAACTATTTCGCAATATTTAATTTGTATTTAATCAGACTTTTTAAAATAAGCAATTTAATACCAAAGCGTCCTTATTCATTGTACACTATTTATTGAATGGAGGCGATTTAAATGAAAGAAATTAAAACGGTAACTGAGTTTGAAGAAATCATTGCGAGTGACCAACCAGTACTTGTGAAGTTTGAAGCAGACTGGTGCCCAGACTGTAAGCGTATGGATATGTTCATTGATCCAATCGTTGAAAAATACGATACATACACATGGTATGAAGCGGATCGTGACGTTATTCCTGAAATTGCTGAAAAGTATGAAGTGATGGGAATCCCAAGTCTGTTAGTCTTCCAAAATGGTGAGAAGCATGCACATCTACATAGTGCGTTTGCGAAGTCACCTGAACAAGTTACGCAGTTTTTAGACGAAGTGAAGATCTAAAGATGATATGTAAAAATGCTGAGAGCCTATAGGTTCTCAGCATTTGCTTTATAGAGCGGTTGTGTAACTTGTATGAGCGGTTGCCACGCGTGATAGAGCGCATAACTGGATGGATAGAGCGAATATGGTACAACTATGAGCGCTCGGCCCGCTACATAGAGCGCATTACCAACGGGATTGAGCGGGTATACAGCAATTATGAGCGCCACACATTGCCCCCTCATCAACCAACAACATTTCCTAGAAAGGAGACGTTCTACATGTCCAAATACATAGAAGTGAAAGGCAAATCCCAATATGACCACGACATTGAACCTAGCTATCGTCCGTCGGCTTGCGGACCTGTTACAGCGTATGTTTTGCTGCGCCATTTCTTCCCTTCTGAACCAACTCCTTCTATTAATGAGTTGTATCGAACATTAGGTAGTACGAAGATTGGTTTGCCTACTTGGCGCTTTGTTCGTAGGCTGAACCAAATGGTCGGCTCGCAGTGGAATGTGAAAATTTGTACTGTACAGCAGGCTATGGAGCAAATCGATGAAGACCGTCCCGTTGCGTTAAAATTTGATAAGTGGTTCAAGTTCAAATGGCGTAGTCGATTTTCATTCGATTATCATTGGGTCGTGATGGTCGGGTATGAATACGTAGAGAATCAACTGCATGTACTCGTTCATGACCACGGTGGCAGAAATTGCGCGAGCCGTGTACGCTCCATCCCCTATGAGCCAAATAAACTGATTTTGACGTTTGTTAAAATCGAACCATTAAAACGGTGAAACAGGTAGTCCTTGTTTAGCAATCATGGAATATCCGAGTTCTTCCATCACTTTTGCTGTTTCTGCAGTGAACTCCGGAATGATCAATTCTTCTAGAGGATCGTCGAGTGTAATTTCACAATGAATCGTTGCGAGATCCTTTGAAATCATTAACATTTCCTCTTCTGCATTCAGTTTCTTTTGTACTCCTGCTGTTAATTTTTCTCTCGCCGCGAGCACACCATCGACCGAACCGTACTCCTGTATGAGCTTCAATGCCGTCTTCGGCCCAATCCCTTTCACTCCTGGATAGCCGTCACTAGAATCGCCAGTGAATGCTTTCATATCAATGAATTGCTTGGGAGTAATTCCATACTCTTCTATAAAACGAGCTTCTGTGTATTCATCATACTGCGTGAAGCCTTTTTTCGTCAGCGCAATCGACACATCGGGCTGTAGTAACTGAAGTAAATCTTTATCTCCCGATACCACTGTCAATTTTGCTTCGTCTTTCCACGTTTCAATCAGCGAACCAATCAGATCATCCGCTTCCATATTCTTGATCCCATAACTTTTCCATCCTAGTGTTTCCGATACTTCCCGTGCCATATCGAATTGGGGAATTAATTCCGGTGCTGGTGCAGGACGATGTGCTTTATAGTCTGCGAATAATTCATTACGGAATGTTTTGGATCCCATATCCCAACACACCGCTAAATGTGTCGGTTGGAAAATTGAGATGGCACTCATCGTATGCCGCGCGAATCCTTGTACGCCATTCGTTGGGACATTTGATGCATTGCGGAAAAACTGCCCGCTATGTGCCGTCGCAAAAAATGAACGGAATAACAAAGCCATTCCATCCACTACTAAAATATGCGGTTTATTTTCATTCATTCTAATCCACTTCCTTTGTTAATAGTTTAGCACAGCTGTCGTACGAAGAGATAATAAGGTCAAATAACCAACAGACTGCATATGATAAAACGAATAGAAAAGGAGGCGTAATAGTTGAATCCACAAGATGAATTTATGGGGTATCCGCAATATACAGATTCATGGCAAGGTGCTGACCCGCAAGGCTTCTCCACAGCGCAATCGTTTTCTTCATGGCAACCTTGGTTTCCGGGTATGCAAGGACCTCAAAGTTTCCCAGGTATGCAATGGTTTCCGAGTATGCCCGGCTTCCCTGCATCACCTAGTTTTCCACAGCAACCGAATTTCCCTGGGCAGCAGCCAAGTCGGCCAGGGAATCCAGCCGGTCAGGCAGCTGCTCCTACTTCCCCGCCACCGAATCAAATCCCGAGCTATCCAGAATTTCAGACGTTTGCGGTTGATCCGGGTGCCATAGCAGGTTGTTTGTATCGCTTTACGTATGTATGGACTTCACGACGTAATGGATTCTGGTTTTATCCAACATTTGTCGGTCGACAATCCGTCGCAGGGTTTCAGTGGAATCCACGCAGATTCCGCTGGGAGTATATAGGCATTGATTTGCAACGTATTGATCAGTTTCGTTGTGTGTAATGAGTCTAAATGAAGGAGTGATAGTTTGAATCAGCAAGACGAAGGCATGTGGTATCCGAAGCTACCTGACGGATATCCAAGTCAGCAGAATGAAGCACACCATCAACAGTATCGTCCGCCATATGGCCAACAACAGCAGGGGTGGCCAGGTGGGTATCCAGGATATCCACCACCAAATCAACAAAACCCGCAATGGCCTCCTAGTTATCCAGGTCACCAACAAGGGTATCCACCGCAGCATCAACCGGGTTATCCAAGTCAACCAAGTTATCCAAGTTCCCCTCATCAACCGGCTTATCCAGGACACCCTGCGTTTCCCGGACATCCTGGTCAGCAAGGATATCCAGGACATCATCAACAGCATGAGAACCACGGACATCATCAAGGACAGCCAGGAGGTCATCCACAGCAAAGTGCACCGACTTCCGCTCCTCCCAATCAAATACCGAGCTATCCGGATGCCCAACTACGCGCAGTGGATCCGGGCGGCATAGCAGGTTGCTTGTATCGGTATACGTATGTATGGACTTCACGAAACAAAGGGTTCTGGTACTACCCGACATTCGTCGGTAGAACTTCGATCGCAGGATATCGATGGGATCCACGTCAGTACCGCTGGGAGTATTATGGATTAGACTTGCAGAAGATCGATTCATTCAGGTGTATGTGAACTGAAATGTAGTGATTCGAAAGCGTTCTAAGAGAAGCCTGACGATTTGTCAGGTTTCTCTTATTTTTCATCCATCTCCAAATGCCTTCTTTATACTTTACGACCGGAACAAAGGCTCTTTAAACATGCAGTTTACATAGCTAAAAACCTAGTCACAAGACTAGGCTTTTGTTAGCGCCTTTTCATACTGCGGATCACTTTCTTCATTTCTTGTTCTACGCGCGTCGATTCCGTGATTTTCTGTAATGCTTTATTATACGTAAACAAATCCAATGAATTTCTCCCAGCTAAATAACTCATTGTGGGGTCAGGCAACTTCACAAAACAACTAGACAATGCCCATGCCACTGCCATTTTGACGTAATAGCCTTCATGTTGCACGCGATCTAGCAAACCGAGTACTCTGTCGATATAGTCGGGTTCACTATAATAAATGAGCAGCATCACAATACCGAAGCGAAGTTCATATTCTTTCTCAGAATGTACATACGGTTGAAGAAATGACCAAACACGTTCCTTATTTTGCTTAGTGAATTTCAACCCCGAACAATAACTGTCGCATACGGACCAATTATCTATTTTCGGAACAAATTTCGCTACATATAGTAAGAGCTCTTCCACGTCCGCTGTAACGTAACCAATTACTAAGCCTTGTAACATCACTTCTTCAAAATACTCATCATTCGCTGTCTGTAGATATGCTCGCCAATCATCTTTTGCAATCCTTTTTGCAAGTTTACGAAGTTCCGGCATTCGCACTCCAAGAATAGTATCGTTTGTCGGTATGAGTGCAGAGGAAAACTTTTGATAGTCTGTATCTATTTGATCAAAAATTTGTTTCCTGATGATATCGTGCATATAAGATCTCCTGTTTGTTTGTATTATTTTTTCGGTTCAATAGTGGGTAATTTTTTATCAACTAGCTTAGGGGGAAGTGGTGTGATGGTGCAAAAACAATTGATATTGACTATAATACAGCTTTTCGTCTTCTTGAGGGAGTAAAGTTCTTCGCAAGTGTCTACTGGATTGCCTTCCATATCGACTGGTTCCAATAAAGTTAAGGTTGCACAGCATGTATCCATATCGAATTTTTCCAATCTGAAATAAGGGGTCTTCATGCATTTATAATGGGCACTGAATGGTGTTTGTAATTCGCAATCATGAAGTGTAAAGGGTATCGTATCGTAGACAGGAAACGAACAGACATATTGAAATCCTTGACTGAATGTAGCCATCAATTCTTGTTCTTCCAGTAATCTCTTCATCGCAACACAAATTACACTAGGAGTCGTCATCGTTTTTCTTCCTTCCCTTCATATATACGTATCTACTATATATATGACAAGGCCGATAGAATGGTTGGGTGCGGTCATGCGTTCATTGATCATGTTTGGAATATACATTAGGTCGGTTTATTTTGCTTGGCAACATATACAGCATAGGGAACTAAGTTCTTTGCTATAGTAAATGCAAGTTCCTCATTTCCTGGTCTCCAATTCACTTCGAATATCCAAAGCTTATTATTTTCGTCGACACCTATATCAATGCCAAGCTCATCAAATTCTATGTCGAAAGTACTTTCGAATTCATTGGTAAAACGTTCAGCAAACTTCTCTAAAGTCTGTCTCATATTCCTTCGTTCATCGCCAAATTCTCTTTCTAAAAACGATCTAAGCGTCCCCATACTGCCGCCACGTGAAAGATTACTAGTCACTCTGTCCATTGTACCGATCCGCGGATAAATAATCGAAATCATCCATTTTCCTTCTCCGTTTTTCTGCACATGTAGTCTGAAATCATATGGATTGCCATCTTTAGTACGGCAGGATATATACGGCTGGACCAAATAGTCTTGCCCACTGATTAAATCTTGAAGATCGGAAATAAGTTGTTTTCGATTTGTGGTTGTCTTCTCTGTATCGATGATCTTATGGAAATGCTCTCCATCTTGCTCGACGAACCAAATCCCCCTTCCTTGACTGCCGGATACTGGTTTGATAATCACTTTTTTATATTTTTTCATAGCCTCCAACACGTCTTTAGGTTGCTCGATCCGGATCGATGGAATTAGATAGTCCACAAATTCTGGCATTTTACTAATCCTTCTATAGACACTCATTTTATTGCCGACTGAGTGTGAAGTGAAAGGAACGATTTTACTTAATTTAATATAGACGTCCATTTCCTCATCGGTCTTCATCCCGCATGCATTGTATATGACATCCGGAAACTTCATATCTTTTTCAACCCACTCGCCTTGTTCATATACATAACCTGAAATGACTTTCTTCTCAAAATCCACGCCTTGTGGTGAAAAATAGTAAAAATTCACGCCTTCCATTTTAGCGACAGCTGCCCAGGCAAAAGCTTTATCTACTCTGCTCGGGTGTTTCCTTGAATGCAACATCGCCACTGTAATCATCTGCTCTCACTCCTCATTAGATTCTATATAAAACTTGATATTCTTCGCAGCATGCAAAGCGTTTCGTTTCGCTTTTGATGCTGTTTCGCCAGAAGCTATGACATAGCCATACCGACTTCCCATCGAAATAGGCGGTGTCATGAATGTCCCTTTACGTGGTTTCACGTAGACTTCGCGCACACCTTCATGCTTCTTTGCATAATTCTTCCCTGTCACTTTCAACAGCGTGCCATACGCGTTGACGGTAATATAATGCGTATAAATATGGTTTTCGTGCTTTCTTTTCAAATTTATTTCTTCACCCATAGATAGTTTCAATGTCTCTTCCATTAAATTAATACCATATGCCTCTTCTATCATGCGATTCATGGCGCCACCCGATATTCGTGGATTCAACTCAATCAACTTCCAGGTATCCCTGACATATCGTAACTCAAGGTGACAGGCTACATTTTTTGCTCCAAGGTCGTTGCAGATAGATTCCACTGCCTTAATAAGCTTGGCGTATAGGTTTCTCTCTAGTGATAGCTGAATTTCATAACCAGTAATGATAAACTTCAAATCTTTTTGGATATCCTGTTTAATTACCGCAACTGGATGGAGCTTCCCCTCAACTACCACTAGTTCAACCAAATACTGTGGGCCATCCAAATACTCTTCAATGACAATTTGCTGGTTAGGATTTGCTTTCAACATACTCTTCATGACACGAGTCATTTCCTTTCGATCTTCAACGAGATACACATCTCTAGATGCTTTTGAAAATGGCGATTTGACGATCAGAGGAAATGTCTCTTGCTCACTGATGAACTGCTTCAAATCCGTCGATGGTTCAAAAATCATAAAATTGGGTGTCGCTTCGTTTGTAGCCAATGCGGTCCTAGTTAATGCTTTGTCCTCCATTTTTAGATAGGCATCAGCAGAAATTTTCGAATGACAAAATTCATTTGCTAGATGAGCGGTCATCGATACAAACGGATCCACGAAACTGAAAATCCCCTTCAGTTTGAATCCCAACTTCTGTATTGCGTGAATATGTTCCCGAATCGTTTCTTCCGTTATGCTGTCCATGTGAATCATTTGCGTAACTTCCGGAAACTCTTCTCTTTGATCGATAAATCTCGCATTCTCGGTTAACAACACGGTGGCATAACCTAACCTTTCTGCAGCTTTTATCGCCTCCCTGCTCGAACCACTTTTCGTAGTTTCCACAAACAAAATAGTATTCATTTCACACACTCCTTAGCCAAAGCCTGTTAATCATTTGTATGTGTTAATAAAAATACAAACAAAACAGTCAGTTATTTTTGCGTTCTTTTATTCATATGATTGGTTACTGCTAGTCAGATAGGCCTTCGAACATGCGTGAATATAGTTTTTATGCTCGTGAAACATTGAATAAAAAGAGCAAGATAAGTAAAATACCATTGAATAATTCAGATTAGTAAGTATAATAGTATAATGTTAGTTAAAATAGTTTAAAAATTCTAATCAGTGGAACTACTTTCAACATAATTCATTGATCAATAAGGAGAGAACACCTATGACAGCGACTACTGAAAATATTGTCCAGTCTTTGCAAGAAGTATTAACCGAAGAACAAGTGACCATTAATGACACCGTGCGTGAACTTCACGGAAAAGATGAGTCTTACCATACAATGAAATTACCAGATATTGTCGTGTTCCCTTCTTGTACGGAAGATGTCAGCAAGATTATGCGCCTATCGAAAGAACTAAACGTAGCCGTCATACCGTTCGGACTCGGCTCAAGCCTAGAAGGTAGTGTCATTCCGGATAGTGGTGGAATCACGATCGACTTTTCAAACATGGACGCGATTCTAGACGTACGGGCAGAAGATTTTCTCGTTACGGTACAACCAGGCGTCACGCGTACTCAATTAAATAAAGAACTGAAGAAACATGGATTGTTTTTCTCTGTCGATCCAGGGGCAGATGCGACACTTGGTGGCATGGCGGCAACAAATGCTAGCGGCACGACTTCCGTCAAGTACGGTGTCATGCGCGATCAAGTTCGCGATCTCGAAGTGGTCTTGGCAGATGGTACGGTCATCCATACCGGCAACAAAGCGGCTAAATCTGCATCTGGACTTCATTTAAATGGATTATTTGTTGGCTCAGAAGGAACACTAGGTTGCTTCACGGAGCTGACATTACGCGTCTATGGTATTCCTGAATTCACAACAGCCGCTCGTGCATCGTTCCCTACCGTTCATGATGCAGTGGAAGCAGTCGTTTCTATCTTGCAAGCAGGCATTCCGATTGCGCGGGTAGAATTGGTGGATGAGCCATCTATTAAACAAGCGAATATCTTCAGTGAAACGAATTATCAAGAAAAACCCACATTATTCTTGGAATTCCATGGCAATGAAGCAGGGTTACAGCAAGATGTCGAATTCACGAAAGAAATCGTTGCAGATCACCAGTGCACGGATATCGAATTTGAAACAGACAACGCCGAACGCAATCGACTATGGGAAGCCCGTCACAATCTGGCCTATGCATATATTCATGGAAATCCCGGCAAAAAACTAATGGTCACTGACGTCTGTCTACCGATTTCAGAACTGGCTGACGCGGTCAATCATGCACGTGAAGTAGTCGAGTCACTTGAAATGCCGGGTGGAATTGTCGGCCATGTAGGCGATGGCAACTTCCACGTCTTGCTGATGATGAATATGAATGATCCAGCAGAACTGGCGAAAGCCGATGAACTAAACGAAAAAATCGTTCGCTATGCACTGGAGCGTGGCGGTACTTGTACCGGAGAGCACGGCGTCGGAATCGGCAAACAGAAATACCAGCAAGAAGAACATGGCGCTGCACTTCTGGTCATGCAGAAAATCAAGCGAGCACTCGATCCGGATAACTTACTCAATCCAAACAAGATTTTCCATTTAGATTCTGAGGTGATGAAACCATGAAAACACTTGAAGCAATCGGCTCAATCGCTGGAAAGTACTTTGCATTTTGGGTCATTCTAGTCGCTGTGATTGCGTTCATGTTCCCGACTCCTTTTCTTGGACTAGGTGCATACATCACGATTTTACTCGGCGTTGTCATGTTCGGCATGGGACTGACGTTACGTGCGGTGGACTTCAAAATCATTTTGACCAATCCGTTACCCGTGATCATTGGTGTAGCCGCTCAATTTATTGTCATGCCATTGGCTGCATTCGGACTTGCCTATTTATTGAAACTACCACCTGAACTAGCAGCCGGTCTTGTATTGCTTGGATCTGTTCCAGGAGGTACCGCTTCAAATGTCATGGTCTATTTAGCAAAAGGAAATCTCGCATTATCTGTTGCGATGACATCCCTCTCTACTCTATTAGCACCACTTATCACGCCGCTATTATTACTATTGTTAGCTGGACAGTGGCTACCGGTGGATGCGTTGTCGATGTTCAAGTCAATCGTACAAGTCATCATCATTCCCATTGCGTTAGGACTACTCATCCAACGATTCTTCCCAAGAGGAGTTGCGAAAAGTGTAACCGTCGTACCGATTATTTCAGTTGTTGCGATTCTCATCATTGTCGCTGCGGTTACTTCCGCAAATGCAGGCAACGTCGCAAGCTCAGGTCTAATCGTATTTATCGCCGTGTTCTTGCATAACGGGATCGGATTACTTCTTGGGTATTTGATTGCACTGGGACTTGGATTGAACGAAAACGACAGACGAGCCATTTCACTTGAAGTGGGCATGCAAAACTCCGGACTGGGCGTAGCGCTTGCGACTGCGCACTTCGGACCCCTTGCTGCACTTCCAAGTGTATGGGGTGCGATTTGGCATAATATCTCGGGTCCAATTCTTGCGACAATCTGGTCGAAGAAGCCAACGAAAGATATCGAGGAACCGGAAGTTTTGATTCAAGCAAAAGCAAAAGTCAATGTATAGTAAACTGAAAATGCCAGACTTCGATGTCTTTGTCGAAGTCTGGCATTTTCTATCTATAAATAAAGAAAAAACTATTTTGTTGTTTTATTTGTAAAAATTAATTGTTTACTATTCTACTAGTATGCTATCGTTAGTTTTTGGAGACGTACTAGGAAAAGCAATTATAGATTTGGAGAGATTATTGTAATGAGAAAATGGCTTGTTGCTTCTTTGGCTTTTGTCTGGATTATAGGTGGCGTGATTTTGTGGAGCGATTGGAATAATAGAGAGCAAACATTATCTGCCAAAGCCGATGTAATAGCACAAAAAAATGCAGTAGACGGTACATCTGAAAAAATGAATAAAGTAGAACCAGATCAAAAATTAGAAGAAACGATTATTCATACGGCAACAATCGGTATGGTTGGCGATATATTATTACATAATCCAATTTACACGTATCCTCACTTCGATTTTGCATTCGAAGCGGTAAAAGAGAAGATGACCAGTATTGATTTTCTCTTGGCAAATCAGGAATCTATGCCTGGCGGTGTGGAACTTGGTTTATCTACCTATCCAAAGTTCAACAGTCCAAAACATATACTCCCCGCTTTACAAAATGTTGGCGTCGATATGGTTTCATTCGCCAACAATCACACGTTCGACAAAGGGGAAAATGGTGTGCGCAAGGCGATTGAACATGCGCAACAATATGGCATGCAGTATGTAGGTGCTTATGAATCGTTTAAAGACCGCAAGACCCAACGAATTGTCGAAGTGAACGGCATCAAAATCGGAGTGCTCGCCTATACGTACGGTACAAATGTAGAGATAGATTTACATGACAAAGAGTACTTGGTGAACTACATCGATCGTGATCGAATGGAAAATGAAATCCAACAGATGAAGCCAATGGTAGACGTGACGATCGTATCGCTGCATTGGGGTCCTGAGTATCATCTCGAAACGTCCGAAGATCAAGCAGAGCTCGCGCAATTCGTTTCGGATGCGGGTGCTGACGTGCTGTTCGGACATCACCCACATGTTCTACAACGCTATGGAGAAGTCGGACATACCAAAGTGTTCTTCTCGCTCGGCAATTTCTATTCTGCCCAACCGTTCGATTATACGAACTTCGGCGGAATCGCCAGACTGTCTGTAACGAAAGAACAAACGGGTGGGCAAAAGACTGTCACTATCGAAGATCCACGCTTTTTCCCGACGGGCGTCATTAAAGATCAAAATAAGCGCTTTAAAGTCGTACCACTTAACAAAGCCCATTCCACCATTCATTACACTGAAGAATGGGTGGAAAACCATGTCGGTGTACCGAAATGGTAACGAGATAAAACAAATAACGCCTTTCTAATCAATCGATTAGAAAGGCGTTATTTGTTATGTACCTCATTATTTACTTAACACGGTCTTTACATCTTTTATCAACAATTCATTCTCGGTTTCTGTTAGACCATCGTATCTTTTCACAATTTCACCATCAGGATTAATTAAATAAAAATAATAACTATGCGCACGTTGATCTAATGCTCCACTTTCCAATATAGAAAGGAATGTGTTTCTCGATAATTCCTGAATCGTTTTAAAATCATAACCTGTCAAAAAACTCATCGTACGGAGATCGGCTCCAAAATCTGCAGCATAGTTCCTTAATACTTCTGGTGTATCATTTTCGGGATCTATACCAAATGAAACAATACGAGGTTCCAAACCATCTTCCTTTAATTTTTCTTGAATACCGACCATATTAGCGGTCGTTCTTGGGCATACTGTGATGCAGTTGGTATAGGAGAAATAGGCAATCCACCAATCACCTTTTAAATCCTTCAAGCCAAGCGGTTCGTTGTCTTGTGTAGTAAATTCAAAGTCCGGCATCGTTTGGGACATATTCGTTTCGATCTTATTATTGCAGCCGCTTAGTATAAGAATCATGGTCAAGAAAATAACAGCAAATTTTACTTTCATAAATATCCTCCCTCTTTAGTATGTCGCAAAAAATAAAGTGATTCTTCTGCAACGGCCTACTGTGTAGTATTGCACGTTTTACTACAATCATGTTAAGTCTTAAATGATTGTATCATCTTTATTCCAACTTGACGCACGTGATCCATTTCACTCGAATCATAATAGATAATGGCACTGTATTACAGTCTACTACTTCTTCACTTACTAAATCAAAAAACTTAAAAGAAATATGATAAAAGAATATATTGTTGTCTAAATAGGATAAATAAGGGCAGGATAAATAAGGATAACGTATGGAAATGACTACATGTTCTATGTACTAATCAATGAAAAATTTTTATGTATATGGAGGGGTTAAAATGGCGGATCAACAACCACCCAAAGACGTAAATGGAAAACCACAACACGAGCAAGATTTGGGACGGAGAAATTTCTTGAAAAATACCGGACTCGTTGCTGGTGGACTCGTCGGAGGATCTATTTTCGGGGGTCTACTCACAGGCGGTTTGGATAAGAAAAATGACAACATAGCGAAAAATGATAGCAATAAAGGTATCGAAGTAACGCAAGCACGTCAATTCTTCACACGTCATCAAGATTTTAAAGTATTAAATGCAGCAACAGAACAAATTTTACCTGAGGACGAACTCGGTCCTGGCGCCATTAAGTTAGGTGTCCCTTATTATATTGACAAACAATTAGCAGGACGCTGGGGTGTCAACGCATACGACTATCGACAGGCTCCCTATGCAATTGATTTGAAAGCAGTCGATCAAACGGCAGGGCCTGGCGGAGAACAATCGATTTTGGATCGTGGCATGATCTTCTTGCTAGGTCTTCGTAAAATGGACGAAGAAAGTCAAAAGCGTTTCGAAGTTACTTTTGACAAAGCAACCGAAGAGCAACAAATAGAAATCATGACGGACTTCGAGGCAAACAAAGTGAAAATGAAAGGCGTAAAAGCTTCAGAGTATTTCATTTTGTTAAAACAAGCGACATTAGAAGGCGCTTATTGTGATCCATTGTACGGCGGCAATATCAATATGGAAGGATGGAAAATGAAAGAATTTCCGGGCGCTGTGGCTTCTTACGCTAACTATATTGAATCAGATGATTTTGCAAAGCTGGATCCCGTCAGTCTGCGAGATTACCAAGGGCATTAAAATAGAAACCGTAAGGAGGATATAAAATGGTAAAACAACTTAAAAAGGTAGATGCGGTTATCGTAGGTTCAGGATGGGTCGGTGGAATTGCGGCAGCGGAACTGACGAAAGCAGGATATAATGTAGTCATATTAGAACGAGGGAAAAACAAAAAGCATGAAGACTATATCGGTACGAAAGATGAGTTACGCTATTCTAAGCGATACGATCTCATGCAAGAATTGAATAAGGATACAATTACTTCACGTAACTCCATGAGTAAGGAAGCAATACCCGTTCGGAATAATATGAACGCACGTTTTGGAAATCATACTGGAGGCGCAGGTGTTCACTGGAACGGGATAGCTTTCCGCTGGTTGCCATATGATTTCGAAATTTACAGTAAGACTGTAGAGCGCTATGGTAAAGATAAAATCCCTAAAGAATCGACCATGCAGGATTGGGGGATTACATATGATGAGCTCGAACCGTATTATGATCAATATGAAAAAACAGCTGCCATCTCAGGCGAAGAAAACCCAATTGGTCCTCCACGGTCTGATAAGTATCCTAATCCTCCTATGAAGGAAACGCCGAATATTCGTCTATTCACGAAAGCAACGAAAGCTCTTGGTTATCATCCCTATCGTATCCCTTCTGCTAATGCTTCACAAACATACACCAACCCTGATGGTGAAACGATCAATGGTTGCGTATACTGTGCATTTTGTGAAGAGTATGGTTGTGACTTCGGAGCGAAAGCGGATCCGATCGGTACGGTACTCAAGACGGCACATAAAACAGGTAAGATGGAAATTCGTAATGATGCGTTCGTGAATCGAGTAAGCCACGATGGAAAGAAAGCGAACGGATTAATCTATACCGATACCACGACTGGTGAAGAATTCGAACAACTAGCAGATATCGTGGTACTTGCAGGTTTCGTCTTTACGAATACGAAGTTGCTGTTACACTCTAAAATCGGGCAGCCCTACGATCCGAAAACAGGACAAGGCATCATCGGCAAGAACTTCACAGGCCACTTCAACAACTTGTCAACGTATATTGGCGCTCGCGGATTCTTCGAAGACAAAAAGTTCAATAATTTCATGGGTGCTGGCGGGATGGGCGCGACGATCGATGATTTCAGTGGGGACAATGAAGATCACACGAACCTAGACTTCTTGCATGGCTATGAAGTGCACTACAGTCAGCTTGGTTCACGTCCTATTGCCAATAACGCAGTTCCATATGATACACCTGGTTGGGGTAAAGAATTTAAAAAGAATTCAATAAAGTATTATAACCGTAACTTATTCATCACACCACAAAGTGGCTTCTTGCCGAACAAGAATACGTATATGGATCTGGATCCAATATATAAAGATGCACTCGGCAATCCACTTCTTCGTGTCACCGTTGAATATGCAAAACAAGACATCGCACGTGCGAAAGCAGGCGTCGCACGTTGTGAAGAGATCATGAAAGAAATGGGCGCAGACAAAATGAACGTCGATGTGGTGAAAGACGATACTGTATTTGACCATAAATTCTATACGGATCACTTCTTCGGTGGTGCCATCATGGGAGCTTCTCCTAAAAACTCCGCAGTCAACACCTACTCACAAATGTGGGATATGGAAAACCTATTCGTCGTAGGCGGGTCCTCATTCCCGCATAACAGTAATTACAACCCTACCGTTACAATTGGCGCATTCGCTTATCGTGCAGCCGAAGGGATGATTAAATTCTTAAAAGAAGGCGGCAATGTAGCTGTAAAACCACTTGAAAAGAACGCTTAATTTTACTAACTACATACGCCATCACCATGTCTGAATTGACAAGGTGATGGCGTATTTTTTGTGTAAGAATACATCATAACTCTATGAAGTCACTTAATATGCAATATAACTTCTTCTTTCAAACTGGATAAAATGGGTGAACGTTCAACTGCAGTAGCCGCGATTTCAGCCAGTTGTCCTTTATTCGTAGTGGACTCAGCCGATAAAACGATCATCGGTTTCATAATACCGCTATTGCCGCTTTGAATTCCTAGAAACGGCGCTTTATCACATACGCCAGTGAAAACGATTTCCGCTCTATCTACAGTCACTCCTTGATTATACGCTTCCAAATGGAATGTAACACCGAAACTAGTAGTTGCTGCAGCGATTAATAATTCAATCGGCATGACTTGTTTTTCTCCTGGCTTCGCAATACCTTCCAGATCAATTTCCTGTAGATCTTTCGTTTCAAGTGACATCATTTCTCCTACTACATACTGGCTTGTCCCTTGCCATTCACTAATTGCGAGTGACGGATCTTGCTCTATCAATTTCTTCATTATATTCATAACTTTTGTTGTGCTCATATTTTAATGCCTCCAGATTGTTCTCATGGTGTCTATTATACATGTATAACATTGATTTGCTAATAAGGTATGCATTGCGCTTTATCGATTGTCTAGTGATAGGATAACAAATTTCTAGTACTAACAAGAAGTATAGAACTGAAACTTATGACGTGTTGTCTGTTACTACATAATCTATGTATGTGATGATGAGCCTCATCACGACTGTAGCACATCTCGCTTGATAAACTGATCCATCATACGTCATAGCTGACTCCTCCTTTGCACACTATATAGAGTCAGAAAGAGAAAAGAATACAGCGTGTGGAAATATTTTTTCCACACGCACTATATCTTTTTTTGTAGTGTGTTTAAGTTCTTAGGTTATTGCTAGTAGCAAAATCGTCTCTTGGAGTGGAACAAAACGTTCGCTTGAAGAGAGTAATTTACTCTTCTCGTCATACCTACTTGAACAGTCGCTGTTTCAATTTCTATAGTTAATAATTTTATCAATAAAAACAGTAGACAAATTTCATTAAAATTTTGTCTACCGTTTGAATGTTTCTTTATTTTTTTATAATTTATTTTTGGAACATGCTTTCAATCAATTCTTCCATATCTTCCGCAGCATGCAGTTCTTTCGACTGAAGGGCGTCGAGCTCACCGCTCTCCATCGCTTCCACGCTGAACTTCTCTGTCTTCTCTTCTACACAATGGACGAATACCGTATAGGCTTCTTTTAGTTCATTGCCTTCTGTTTCAAAGGCATTCGGAACTTCCAACGCATTCATGTCTGCCAGGATCTGCTTGAACTCTTCCACTTTCACTAACCATTGTTCTTTCATTGCGGGTATATCCAGCTCTTGTTTCGAAATGAATTGTTCGGAAATGCCTTCATACTCTTCTGACGCTATGATTAAGCGTTCGTGTAATCCAATAATTTTCTGTAAATAATCTTTTCTACTGAGTGCCATAGTATCATCTCCTAGTATGAGTATACTCGTTTAGTATTTCATCATACATCTCCCAATGCAAAGAGGAAAGTCTAGACACTTGTTCGGTACTTTTCAACATTGAAATGCTTGTCTTTTGACCAGCGATAACGAATTCTGTTTCTGCATCACTAGTCTTCTATTTCACCCATTATGTATACACACCAGACCGGCTCTATATAGCGAGCGGTTGGTTGACGGCTTATGCAAAACAGCTGCCGGTCTGGTGGTTTTCTATTTCTCACTTCGATAATACTTCCCAATGTTGTTGCGTAATGAAAACCAGGCTGGCTCTATAAGCGAGCGGTTGGTTGACGGCTTGTGCTGAACAGGTGCCAACCTGGTTTGCGTGAAAATGTATGCATCACCTCCTTTACAGTGTGTAAGACATTATTCCTCCACTATCCATTGCCCGGAGCTTGCATCCCTTCCCATAGTGAACACTTGCTCCACGACGCCTTCACGTCCATATTGATAACGAATTTCTACTTTATCATCGGCAATCGGAATGGCTCGACGATACGCTGCCTCCAGGAAAAGCTCTCCAATTCGGCTTGATTGTGCAAATACCGAAGACTCAGGTAGTTTACCCAATCCTGTAAGCTGGTCGTATAAATATAAATCAAAGTACTGCTCGGCTGTATAGTCGCTTTTGAGCTGATCTGTCAGATAATCTATATAGATAGAGTCGGTTTTTTCTTCGGTTGCCACACCAATCAGTTTGCCGTAAATCTTGTGTATAGGTGTGATGGTCGCTCCTTGCACAGTGTCTTTTGCCGGGAAATGATTTAATAATAAGTATTCCCGGGCATTTAACAACTGGTCATAACCGCCCGCAATCGTTACATTTTGCTCCTTATATCGATCCATTAGTTCGGATGATACCTCGTTACCGTTGACTTTTAGTTTGCCGTTTTGCAGTACAACTCGATCTCCAGGAACCGCAACGACTTCATAATAGACACCCGCATACGTCGGTAAGTGGCTATTCGTATTCGTAAATGTGCGTACCACATCTCCCGGATCATAGACGGAGGCATCATACAAGTCTGCCTTACGTTCTATCACTGGATGATACGTATCGGGGCTCCACTGTAGTGAAAAGGAATCGTCATCAACATATAATAGACCGTCTACTTTCTTTACTACAGGTAATGAAGAAAATTCTTCGTAATCTATAGTGGATAGTTGATCTTTCTTTTGTAAAGCAGAAATTAACGCCATGTCGTCAAGCGGATCATACGGCGTTCCTGGACCTTGATCAGAAGAGAATTGATTATCTGACACTAGATTAAACACTAGCAACAAAGCCACGACTGGTAGTGCTGCGGTGACCAGTAGCGCTTGCCAAGAAAACCGTCTCCTTTGCGAAGGTTGAAGGGTTTCATGTACCCGCTGTTTGATTCGTCGTTCCTGTTCCGTCGTATCTCCCATCATATGGTCCAGTTTTTGTTTAAAATCATTCAAAGGTTTCTACCTCCTCTTTCACAAAGAATTCCTTAAGTTGCAACTTGGCTCTTCGTAATCTAGTCTTGACAGTATTTTCATTAAGCCCAAGAAATTCCGCGATCTCCGCAATTGATTGTTCGTCATAATAATATAGTAGTAATGGCTCGCGGTATTTCAAAGGAAGCTGGAATAAATGCTTTTCAAGTGAAGCCAGTTGCTCTTTCTCCAATAGTTGTTGTTCCGAGCTCTTAGAAGATACAAAAATCGTCTCGAACACTACATCTTTTTTATGCTTCCAGGAGCGCAAATAATCTTTTGCACGATTAGCAGTCATTTTGGTTAAGTACGTTTTAATAGACGCTTCATTACGGAACTGGTCACTCTTCTGGAAATACGTAACGAAGACTTCTTGTACGACATCTTCCGCAGTTGACCAGTTTTTCACGTATAAATAAGCGATACGCACTAAATAACGCGAATGCTCATTCATGATTTGATCCATTTCATTCATTTGGGCTAGTCACTCTCTTCTATGGCCATCTCATGTCTCCGTCAACATACGTTGCAAAATCCTTAAATGACCTTTTTTCTGTCATGCCAAAGCGGTTCACTTCATAATTGGATCGATCCATATTGGCATATCCTTCGACTGTTGTGTAGCCGATCAGTAATCCTACTTCTTTCGCCGCCGCAATGAACTCTTCATTATATTGTCCATAGGGATAAGCGATGGAAAGCGCTGAAGGAACGTGTTGTAAATTTTTCTGTAAGTCTTCAATGATTTCTTCTTCTGTATGTTCGAATACTAATCCTGCACCACTTTCTCTACCTAGTTCATGCAATGCACATGTGTGGGCTTCGAACTGAAATACATCTTTCATTTCGTTTAGATCTTCCACATTCAAATACTTCAGTAGGCCTCCCCCGTCAAATGCCGGACCGCCTTTTTCTCTATCCATACGAGATGAAATAATA
The DNA here is from genome assembly GCF_002743235.1 of Sporosarcina sp. P25. Classification (NCBI taxonomy): domain Bacteria; kingdom Bacillati; phylum Bacillota; class Bacilli; order Caryophanales; family Caryophanaceae; genus Sporosarcina; species Sporosarcina sp. P25. The sequence goes on along the minus strand of NZ_PDYV01000023.1, from coordinate 17,224 downwards.
TGTTGAGACGAAGTAAAGCCATATTGTTTCAAGATAGGATAGGCGTATTCTTTAGATGACAATAAACCATCATCAAATGTAATAATCAACGCTTTCGCTGGCACAACAAGTCGGCCTTCCAAATAATCATATAATTGTTGTGAAGTCAAAGTCGTAAATTGCTCATCTGCCAAATATGCCATCTGCTTTTCAAAGCTTTCAAGTGAAATCGTGCTGATCTCCGTTTTCATCTCTTTACGGGGTAGCACTTGGTGATACAGCAGTACCGGTAAGCCTTCATCCATTTCTACTGAAGGTTTATGGATATAACCAGCGCGCTCACCCACTTTGATGAGATACCAGTCTTTATCTTCCTCTATAACAGGATAGCGATAGCCTTTTCTTAATTGGATGAGAACATCACTTTCAAGATTCGCTTCCGTATAGACAGGTGTTGGTTGAGCCGTTTTTACAGCACCCAATCGTTCTGTATGTAAAGGAGTTTTCATCACATGCTTTTCTACTTTTGCCTGACCTTTACGAATGAAGGCTGGCATCTTACCTACTCGAATTTCGTAATATTCCTCGTCTTCTCCTACGAGCGCAACCGGTTGATTGGCTTGCAGTTCACCAATTTGCTTTAAGTTCTCTTGCTTCATAAAAATCGGTTGAGTGTTTGTCAGCGTCAATACCTGATCAAATTCTTTTTCTGTAATGAATGGTTTACTTTGTATCGTTTCTGCAAAAGCTGTCGCTGATTGCTCATGGAACAATGGTACTTCATTCAAATTCCACTTGGCTTCATTTCCCATTATAAATAACAGTAAGCTCGCAAGTAACAGCAGACAACTATATATTTTCTTCATGTGAATCCCCCTATTATCATTTGCGCACCGTATAGACGGAGGATTCCTGAAAAAGTTTCAAAAATATTTTAGTAAGTTTTTTGACGATGCTTGTTGTTCAGAACCGATGTGACTTTCCAAGGCTCTTCTATTTCTTCACGAGAAAAAGCACTCTTTCGCTCTTAGTAGAACGAAAGACTGCCCCCACTTAGTTAATTCACTTTGCGTCCTGTTTTCCCGAGCTTATCCCAATAATCGTCTCGGATCTGCACTTTCAAGATCTTTCCTGACGCCGTTTTTGGAAGTTCCTCCACAAACGTCACACTTGTCACCGCTTTAAAATGTGCTAGCTTCGATCTCGTGAAATCTATAATATCTTGCTCGGTCGCTTCTCAACCACTCCGTAACACGATATAAGCATGCGGTGTCTCTCCCCACTTCTCATGAGGTACAGCAATTACCGCAGCGTCTAAAACAGCAGGATGATCATAGAGTACACCTTCAATTTCTATAGAAGAAACATTTTCACCACCACTGATGACAATGTCTTTCTTCCGGTCCACGATATTGACGTAACCGTGTTCATCCATCGTCCCCATATCTCCCGTCATCATATAGCCGTTACGCAACACTTCATCAGTCGCCTCTTGATTCTTCCAATAGCCTTTCATGACGCCATGACTACGGACCGCGATTTCGCCCGCTTGCTGACCGTCCTGTGCCACATCTTCTCCGTAGTCATCAATTAGTCGAACGTCCACACCAATCATGGAATAACCCGCTTTGGCTTTTAACTGAAGCTTCTCTTCATCCGATAAATGTTGAACAGTCGAGCGAATCGTAGAGAACAAACTTAAAGGAGATGTTTCCGTCATGCCATATACTTGAATAAATTCCCAACCGAGTTCTTTTTCGACCCGTGAGATGAACGACGGTGGCGGAGCAGAGCCCGCAACAATCACGCGAATCTTATGAGTGAACGTCGGCTTATGCTCTTCGCAATACTGAAAAATTAAATTCAATACAGCCGGTGCCATATGCACTATCGTGACTTTATGCTTTTCAATCGCGTCAATAATCGTCTGCGGCGACGTTTTACGTAAGCATACTTGAGAAGCGCCGTTCGCTGTATAATAAAACGGTGATCCCCAGCCGTTCACATGGAACATCGGTAGCACGTGAAGTAGAACATCATGATCGGTCACACGCAAATGATGCATTGCACTCATGGCATGCAAATAATTATTGCGGTGCGTTAGCATAACTCCTTTTGGATTACCTGTCGTACCACTCGTATAAAGTAAACTGCATACGTCATCTTCCTGCACGTCTGCGCGGTCAAATGATTCCGTAGAGAATGATTCGAGCCACACATCGTAATCTACTGCTTCCGAATCATCGTTTTTATGATGAACAATAATCTTTTCTACCGTATCGAGCGAGTGCTCAATCGGTTTGATAAAATGATATAAATCTTGATCTACAAATAATAACTTCGACTCACTATGATTTAAAATGAATAGATAATCCTCAGGCTTCAATCGTGTATTTAACGGCACCATGACGCCGCCTACTTGATAAAGCCCATAAAATCCTTCCAGCATTTCGATGGAGTTGCCACATAAATAAGCCACGTGATTTCCTTTTTCAATACCTACGTCACGTAACCCGTGTGATAACTGATTCACTCGACCATTTAACTGTGCATATGTAAAAGAGCGTCCTGCTTCCCCAAAAATCGCTTCCTTACTTCCATACAACGTAACAGCACGATCTAGAAATTGCGTCAAAACCAATGGAACATTCATCTGCATACCTCCTCATTCTGTTCTACCACAATTGTATCTCAAACATTTCCATTTTACTATATTTTCTAATAGTTTAAAATACAAGTTTAATAGAAATATTCTTCTATTGCAGTATTCGTCCATATAATTTATAGTCTGGCACATGTACACCTCACATGAAAGGGGCTGGGACTTACCTATAAAATAGTCCGCTCCCCTGCGCTCTTGTTTCTCAAAAGTTACTTTTATAAATACGTAGTCAAAAAGAAAAATGCATGAAGGAGAAAAATGATCCATCATGCATTTCTTGGGTTTTGTCCCAGCCTCTTGTTGATTACACAAACAAAAAATCTACTTCCCTAAAACTTTCTTCACATCCGCCACCAGCAACTCATTATCTGTATCGCTCATACCGTTATACTGCTTCACAATCTCTCCGTCAGGATTAATCAAATAAAAGAAAAAGCTATGTGATCGCTGGTCAAGCGCTCCTTTTTCCAGCATGGCTTTAAACGTAGTAACTGATAAATCACGTATTTCTTCAAAATCATAACCTGTTAAAAACGTCATCGTCTGTAGATCAGCACCATAGTCTTTTGCGTATTCTCGTAAAACTTCCGGTGTATCATTTTCCGGATCGATGCTGAATGAAATGATAGGAGGTGTTAAACCTTCACTTTTTAATGCTTCCTGAATACCAACCATATTAGCAGTGGTCCTCGGACAAACGGTCGTGCAATGTGTATAGGAGAAATAAGAAATCCACCAATCACCTGTCAAGTCATCCAAGCCTAGTTTATTCTCATCTTGCGTAGTGTATTCAAAAACTGGTATTTTCTCTGACCTATTCGTTTCGATGGTATGATTGCAGGCACTCAGTAAAAGGACGGCTGCCAGTAGGAGTAGGACGGCCCGTATGTTCATAGGCATATTACCTCGCTTTAGTATGTATGAAAGAAAGGAGAGAGGTAATCCCTCTCTCCTTTTGTAGTATTATGCTTTTGCTGTTTCCTTTTCTTTAACTAACTGGCCTCCGCCAGTCTCTAAAAACTTGATCATACCTTCTGCGGCACGGTAAGCTAGTGCGCCAACTGTCGCTGTTGGATTGGAACTACCCATAAGTGGGAATGAAGAAGCCCCCACTACGAATAAATTGTCCATGTCCCATACTTGTGAATAATTGTTTACAGCAGACGTTTCGGGACGATCCCCCATGACTACACCGCCACCTGTATGGTCAGATAATGACGACTTATCAAACTCTGTTTCCTCTGTAATTTCAGGAATCGTAATATGGTCTGCGCCCATTTGTTCCAGTAACTCTTTCGCTCTTTGATGCGCATATCGTACAATGTTTCGGTCTTGATCATGGAACTTGCTCGTGACGCGCAGTAATGGATCACCGAACATATCCTTATACGTCGGATCCAAATCCATATAGTTTTCTCGCCAAGCAAGGGCACCGTTTTGTTGCTGAACATCTATACGACGGTTCGCATAGAAAATAGACTTGTCTTTAAATTCTTTCCCCCAAGATGGAACGTCTGCAGGAACATGGTTATTCGTAATCGGTCGATCTCCTCTTTGAGATGTCCGCAAACAGAAACCATGCAAGAAATCGAGTTTCGTATGATCAAGTTGCTCCACATTGAAATCATCCAATGTTACGCCGAGCGCACCGGTACCTGCATAGCGATTGAATTTCTTCTCATCGAAGAATCCACGGACACGCGTATGCGTCAAGTTGCGCTGGTGAGCAGTCAAGTGGCTACCGATCACGCCTGTTCCATCTTTCGGATTGTATGGCTTGCCAATTTCAGATAACAGCATGAGGCGAGTATTCGTGAAGGTAAATCCGGCAACCACGACGATATCTGCCGGTTGAATGAACTCTTCTCCTGTTTCTGTGTCTACATATTTAATACCAACTGCTTTGCCATTTTCATGTACAATCCGAACCGCATACGAATTATTACGCAACTCATAATTACCACTTTTATGTGCTGTAGCTAAAACCGTAACAATCGGATCTGCTTTCGCTCCGAAGTCACAACCGAACGCTTCACAAAATGCACAGTACACACATCCGTTAATCGTCTCACCGTCAGGGTTAGTATACGTCTCGGATATGTTAGCAGAAGGAATACGATACGGATGATAGCCCAAATCTTTTGCCGCTTTCGTAAAGGTACGAATGATATCCGTTTCTTTCATCGGCGGTGTCGGGTATTCATCCGAACGCTGACCGGGTCGCAATGGATCTGGTTCACCTGAGATGCCGGCAGTTTTTTCAAACTGATCGTAATACTTCTCCAGCTCATCATATGTAATACCCCAATCTTGGAGTTGCATATCTTTCGGGATGATTTTTTCTCCATATTTTTCTACCGTTTTCGTATGGAATTCGAAATCCGTTGGAAGCCAACGATATACCATGCCGTTCCAGTGAACACCTGAACCGCCAGTAGCCGTACCATTGATCGCATTTGTATCGTTACTGCGGTTTGGTGTCGCCGTTTCGTCTAGCGTATTACGAATCGTCAACGTTTCTTTATTCAATTCTTGGAACATCAGCTTCCGCACATCGTAGCGAAGTTCATCCTTCGCGCCGACGAAATCTTCTCGTTTTTGCGCTTTCCCTCTTTCTAAACCTACTACTTTATATCCTTTTTTCGTTAATTCAGCTGCCGCAATACCGCCTGCCCAGCCTGAACCGACGATGACTGCATCTACTTTATCTAATGTTTTTACCATTCTTTTCTCCCCTTTCCTGTAGTTTATTTAGGTTGGTAATCTGTAAGGCTCACTTGATCCATTTTCACGAACTTATCTTCTTCTATCATATGGGCATACGATGCGATGGCGCCTGGATATTCTTTCATTTTCCAGCCTTTCATATCTCGATTGCCTCCGTACAATGGATCACAATACGCGCCTTCAAGCGTAGTAGAACGCAACAAATTAAAGAATCCTTTCGAACTAATACCTTTGATTTCCACTTTGTCATCTGCAAAGTCCGTCATAATTTCTAATTGCTGATCTTCCGTCGCTTTAACAAAATTAGTATCAAATCGTTTTAGACTCTCGACATCCATTGTTCGTAATCCATTAATGAAAATCTGACCACGATCGAGACTAGAGTCTGCAGCCGAAGCTTTAGAACCTATAAAAGGACCTTGTCTGTAATCGCCTACATTGGATCCATAAGGACCTGCCAACTGTTTGTCAATATAATACGGAACGCCTAATTCTATCGCTCCAGGACCGTTATGATCTTCAGGGAAAATCCGCTCCACTGCCTGCTCCAAAATAGCGAAATCGGCAATACGAGTGAAGTACATACGCGCTTCTTCATAGCGCTTCTCTTTCACGCTTTCTTTAGTCGCAGTGGAAGTCGAATTATTATTTTTCGATCGACTGCTAAACAGACCTCCTAGCAACGCACCACCGGCTACACCTCCGACAGCAATTCCTGTGTTCTTGACGAAACTGCGGCGTCCCGGATCAGAAACTTCGTTCGTATTCTTCGGGTTATTCGAATTATTATCAGCCATTAGCTTGTCCTCCTTTAATAGGTAAATAGTTCAACACTACACTAGCGATCCATACTGAAATATATGCGCAATCAGTAAAATAATGAATGCGTTTACATTGAGGCGATCATTATGTATTTGTTGACAACGCTAGTAGAAAACAGAACACTCCACTCTCTAGTAGATCAAATAGAAAATACTCCGCTTACTAAACGGACTGTTCTATGCATAGTGTAAATCTTAAGTCCTGACTTTTCAAACTATTAACCTTTTTTCAATTATTATTGAAAATAAGCCTATCATCTAGTCAGGCATAGATCCGTATTTTTACTTCAAAGTTCTTCAGTCGATAGTTCTCCAAATGTAACATCATTTCCACTTGTTCTCATACACTATAATGAGGTGAAAAACTATGGCGAGAGTCAAATACCGAGATTCAGATGTCGATTTAATGGCTAGAATGATGAGAGCCGAAGCCGAAGCCGAAGGAAATCAAGGAATGTTATATGTCGGAAATGTCATCGTCAATCGTGCAGTAGCCGATTGTCTGGACTTCAATGATGTACGGTCCATATATGATGTCATTTTCCAAATACAAGGGAATAATTATTCATTTGAAGCGGTTCAAAAAGGAAACTTATTTTATCAACGTGCAAGAGAATCTGAAAAGAAATTAGCTAGAAGGAATTTAACTAATTGGCGAGAACATCCGGCTCACTATGCGCTATGGTACTTCAATCCCTATGGTCCCTGCCCGCCCACTTGGTATGATCAACCGTTTACAGGGCAGTTTAAAAACCATTGTTTCTATGAACCGCTACCCGGAACTTGTGACAGTGTGTACATGGGATAATGTAAATACCCTTGACTAGACTCGATTGAACATTTTGGTTGAAGATGGTAAACTGGTCCTATGAATACGATCGAACGTAAAAAGTAACCACCTTCCACTGGGTCAGGGTAGAAGGTGGTTACTTTTCTATTTACTACATTGAATAGCTTTTACATAGGAGGTATTACCCGTGCAAATTATTACATCACACGTCAATACAGACTTCGACGCACTCGCTTCGATGATTGCTGCAAAAAAAATGTATCCAGATGCACAGCTAATTATTTCAGATAAGCTCGAAAGCCGCGTACAACGTTTTTTAAATATGTACCGGGATGTCTTCGACTTTGTGCCGAGCGCTCGAGTGAACTGGGAACAAGTGACGGAAATGATTATCGTCGATGTCGCATCTTTATCTAGAATAGGTAAACTTCCTGACGATTTCGATGCATCCACGCGCAAAATCATCGTCTACGACCATCACCAACAAGGCGAAAACGACGTGCAGTCTGATGGGGGCATCGTAGAATTAACTGGCGCTGCAGTCACGTTACTTATTGAAGAAATACGCAAACAAAATATAGCTATTTCCAGCTTTGAAGCGTCACTATTTGGACTCGGCCTGTATACAGACACAGGGAATTTTACATATGCAAACACCACAGTACGGGACATGCAGGCAGCTGCCTATTTACTTGAACAAGGAATGAGCCTGGAAATGGTCGCTAGTTTTGCTGAGGAAACGTTAACTTCCGAACAGCAAGATATATTGGATCAGCTGCTTACACATACAGAAATTCATGAAGTTGACGGTCTCGAGATTGCCATAAGTACACATGAACTGGATCACTTCGTCAACGGCCTTGCCTTAATTACAACAAAAGTTTTAGGAGTCAAAGGGACGGATGCGGTTATTGCTGTCGTTAAAATGAAAAACACAGTATGCGTCGTTGGTCGTGCGAATTCAGAACGAATCACGTTGCAACCCATCCTGAAAAAGCTTGGAGGCGGCGGGCATCAACATGCAGGTTCCGCCACGGTAAAAAAAGGAGATAAAGAAGCAATTCTTGAAGACATCAACAACAGTTTGGAAACGATGCTACGCCCAGCGATTACCGCCAAAGAGTTGATGACTTCTCCTGTTAAAACACTAACTCCCGAGACGACGATTGAAGAAGCTGGCCGTCGTATGTACCGCTACGGACATTCAGGCTACCCTATCGTCGAAAATGGAAAACTAGTCGGACTCATTACTCGACGCGATCTCGATAAAGCGAATCACCATGGACTGGGCCATGCGCCTGTCAAAGCGTATATGACGACTAAACTCTACACAATCGGACCGGATGCTTCACTCGAAGAAATTCAAGAACTCGTCATTGCACACAACATCGGTCGGTTGCCTGTTATTGAGAATGAAGAAATCGTCGGGATTGTGACTCGATCTAATATTATCCAAGTGCTATACAGTGATATGACGGAAAACAAAAAAGCAACAAGTACTCTCTCTTCTAATGACTTGATTGAAAAAATGAAAAAGCAATTATCCGAAGAGGCTTTACAGCAGTTGAAAGAAATCGGAGAAACGGCCAGTCGTATTCATATGCCTGTTTATTTAATTGGCGGGATCGTACGAGATATTTTATTGGACAAGCCAAATTATGACATCGATATTGTAGCGGAAGGTAATGGAATCGAATTGGCGAATCGTATGTTGGAAACACATGGTGGCGACGTCATGGAACATGAAAGCTTTGGTACGGCGACATGGAATACGCCATCCGGTTTATCGATCGATATCGTGTCGTCTCGACTCGAATATTACGAACAGCCTGCCGCTTTACCTGAGATTGAGACATCTGTTCTTGGCGATGATTTGCAGCGACGTGATTTCACGATCAACGCCATGGCCATTCGTCTGAATGCCGAATCATTCGGTGAATTGATTGATCCATTTGGCGGACAGAACGATCTACGCGAGAAGAAAATCAAAATCCTTCATAATATGAGTTTTGTCGAAGACCCTACCCGCATTTTTCGAGCGGTTCGCTTTGAACAACGATTCGGATTTTCGATGGATGAGCAGACTGAAAAATTGGCACTCGAGTCTATCGACAAAGTAATCCACTTGTCACCACAACGCATTAACGAAGAAATGATCCGTTTATTTACGGAAGGCAGTCCGAAAGAAGTGATCCGACGCCTGTTCAACTTGAAAGTTTGGCAACAGTTCGGTGTAAACGAAAAACAGCTAGATGCCTCAGTCGTTACGGCTGAAAGTTTAGAGCAACTTTACAACGAACAAGTACGTAAGATTTCTAATTTAAAGATCGCTGAAAAACCTAGTTGGTTCAATTACTTTTTACTACCATTCTATTGTAATGATAGTTTGTATGCCGCAGAAAAATTCACGTTGCGGAAAAACAGGAAAAAACTATTGGAAGAAGTCATGGCGTTACAAAAACATGAACAATGGAAAGAACCTACACAAACCGGGGACTACCATTTGTTTTTGCATCACTACTCCGACGAAGCCATCTTGTTTATTCTAGTAGCTGATCACGTGCCTTATCTGGAATCTGTTATTGCGTATTTATACAATCGAAACACCCTTCAAAGCTATTTGAACGGTGCCGATTTAGTAAAAGCGGGACTCAAACCAGGCCCAACCTTTTCTAAGATTTTGCTTCAGTTGGAAGTGAGTCAGCTAAATGGAGAAGTTTCATCGAAAGAGGATGCCGATCAATGGTTGGAAGAGTATTTGTGTACGCTGTAACGAAAAAACGCAAAACACCTGGCAAGCTAGAGTGTCACTCTAACTTGCCAGGTGTTTTTCTCTTACTAAAAAATCCCCTTACTTTGAACCCGCCCTAAATCCTGCTTTATCATAACCGTATTTGTCATAACCACTTCGATCATAGCCAAGCTTATTGAAACCTTTTCGGTCATAGCGGTCCGCATCATAGCCCGACTTATCATACCCCTGATCATCCCGGTCCGTTCCATTTCGGTGGAGTCCTTGCGGAGTGAAACCATTGCAGTCGAATCCTTTGGTATCATATTTTGTACCATTGGCATGTTTGCCATCCCGATTAAACCCATAGCGATCATAACCGAATCGGTTGTAGCCTTCTTTATTAAAACCGTTCTTATCATAACCTTGCAGATTAAAACCTTTTTTATCATACCCTTGTCGATTTCGACCATTCTTCCCAAAACCTTCTCGATCGACGCCTGCTTTATTAAAGCCATCTCGATTATAACCTTCTCGGTCTATACCCTGTTTATTGAAACCTTGGGCATCATATCCTTCCGAATCATAACCAAGCGAATTCAAGCCTGATGCATCGTATCCCGCTCGGTCAAAGCCATCACGATTGTAACCGTGCTGATCATAACCTTCTTCATCATACGTCTTTTCACTAATATGTGCGCCATCGCGGGTAAACCCTTCACGATTGTATCCTCTTTTATTGAAACCTTGTGCATCATAGCCTGCTTGATCAAAGCCGTGGTCATCGAACGGACTATTATTTAAATGAACACCTTGAAAATCAAAGCCTTTGCTGTCATACATCGTACCGTTCATATGCTTGCGATCACGATTAAATCCTCGTTTATCATAGCCGAATTTATTATAGCCTTGGCGATTAAAACCGTTCTTATCGTAACCTAGCTTATTAAATCCATCCGTTCCATACCCTTGCGCACTCACACCGTATTTATTGAAACCGTACTTGTCATACCCTTGCTTATTGAAACCCGCACGGTTGAAACCATGGACGTCATAACCGTCTCTGTTATAGCCATTCTTGTGAAAGCCTTGTCGATTGAAACCATCTACTTTATAGCCTTCTCTGTCATACCCTTGGACGTTATAACCGCTTTTATTATACCCGTCTGCATCATAACCATAACGATCATAACCCGTTCGATCAAAGCCCGCTTTATTATAGCCCGTGGCTCTAAATCCTTCTTTGTCATAGCCTTGATTATTATAGCCGTTTTTGTCAAAGCCCTGTGCATCAAAGCCATACTTATCAAAACCACTGGCATTAAATCCTTGTTCATTAAACCCATGACGATCATAACCAAACTTATTAAAGCCGCGTCTGTCAAAACCTTCACTATTATAAATTGTCGTATCTCGTTCTATGTCTTTATCTCTTAACGGATCCCCATAATTCATGTCGTACCTCCGCACACTATGTTATCGAATTCACTCTCTCTATGCATCATACTACAAAAAGAGGGTAAACTCACCAAGTTTTGCAAGGTGATCGGTGAAGTGTGGTGATTTAACCGGAACTAGAGTGTATATATATGACCAATGACTTACTATGCAATGTAGCGGGTAGAGCTATTCCTTAAACATATGCTTCTTATGCCATTTCAAATACGGCTTGTTCTTCTCCGTTCGGTTCACTCTCATCTTGCTATGCAATCCATACTTCTCGTAATCCCCTTCAGGAATGCTAGATGAAATATGAATCTTGCCTGTTCCATCAAACGCAATGAAGCCGTTATGATAGAGCGCATCATGATTGCGACAGAGAAGGACGCCGTTGTTCGGATCGATGCGTTCGTTATTCGTGCAATCTTTCCATGGTTTAGCGTAGCTAGCTTGCAATAATTCCGGTAGCTCGATATCGCATAGAGCGCACTGATCATTCCATAGCTGCATAAGTTCATGGCGGAATCGCTGCTGTCCCATTCGCACTTTCGTTTTCGTTTCCGATTCGGTTTCAGCGAGAACTGGAATGAGGAAATCATGCTCCGTCTTCTGAACGGTCCCCATGACGAACTCCAATTGTTCTTCATCGATTTCATAAATATTTAAATCTGCAATCAACTCAACTAATTTAATAGTCAGTTCTTCATTGCATGGGAAGAGATAGCCTTGATTTCCATTGCCGTTCTCTTGAAACGCAGAATACTTAATCGGCAATAATGGTAGAAGTTCATCTAAACAATCCACAATCGTTAACGGTTGATCGAGTTCGTGATACTCCACTTCCACTAAGTACCCATTGGCGTCTTCACTGTCTGCCAAGGGAATCGCAGACGGCTTTCGCTCCTCGCGGTAACTGGACTTCGCTACACTTATGGCGACCATATCCCCTTTTACATAATGAAAGATACGATCTCCTTCACGCACTTCTTTCATCCGTTCCCAAAAATGATGAACATTGCCTATACTGTCTTGCTGCAATGACCAAAGCACACCTAACTCTTTCTCTTCATCGTATGTACGTCCTTGCATAACGATATAACTTTGCATCGTGCTTCACTCCTTTGCGAACTGATGTATTTCTTCTCTCTTGATTATAACGAAACTGACTACCTTTCAACAGCCGATTGATTAATCGCATGGCGTTATCTTTCTATTCAGTTAAAACAATGACTAGTGAAATACAAAATTCTCAGACATTTACGCTAGATAAAACTTTTTACTTAGTTCATTCTTTAATAAGGTCTCCCACTCCTTACGAATATGAGGGACCACTACATTGTAATGCGGTTATTTTATCTGCTTCAGCGTTACGAAATGTCCATTCATTTGAATCACAACAGCTCTTCATGCAACTAAGCCCCCTCTATATGCAGGTCACTGTAAAAGCTATTGTTCGATTTCCATGACCGTGATACGATTCAGCCATGAAGACTAACTGGGGGTGACGACCATACGGCTGAAAATTGAAGAATCCACTACATTTCAGGAGATTGAAATCACCATTAAATGTCCTGAAGTGGATGAACGCTTATCCCGGCTTATCCAGCAGATCAATCAAATGATGTATAGCTTTACAGTTACACAAGATGACGCTGTGTATTCGATACCATCCAGTGATGTTCTATATATCGAGACAGTAGATAATGCCTCCTTTTTGTACACACAAGAAGACGTCTATGAAAGCGAACTGAAGCTTTATGAATTTGAGAATCAATTGAAAAATACGCGATTTCTACGGGTCAGCAAACATATGATGGTCAATACATCCAAAATAGAAAGTGTGCGTGCGTTATTGAATGGGCGATTTGAAGCCACCTTAGAAAACGGTGAAATGGTCATCGTGAATCGACACTACGCAAAAATATTTCGAAAGCATTTCCTAGGATGAGGTGATCCAGTTGAAAAATCTTTTACTCTATATAAGCGGGGCTTGCTTCGCGTTTACATTCAGCACAATCGTCTACTCTTTATTTCGGTTACTTGGGATCTTCCCTCCACTGACAGAAAAGCTGACTCTTTCCATACTAGTCATTTCTATCATCATTACGATTCTTATTTTTCTTTCACATCAATTACCAATAGAGAATCCGATATGGGTGTATGTGCTAGAAGCTAGCTGTGTCGTGACTGTGATGATCGTAGCCGGTGCATTTTTCGACTTATATCCTTTCGGGTTGTATAACCTAGTGATGGCTGTACTGGTGGGGCTTATTGCGTATGGTTCTGTTATTGTACTGATTTACTTGAACAATAAAGCAGATGAGTTAAAAATAAATCACACGATCTTGCAGAGGAGGAATCGGGATGCAAACGATCATTGAAGTGGAAAATGTCAGTAAATCTTTCGGTCATGTGAAAGCAGTTGACGAGTTGAATTTCTACGTGACAAAAGGGAGTCTATTCTCATTTCTTGGAACGAACGGTGCCGGAAAATCTACCGTCATTTCTATTATTTTAACCGTGCTCCAACCGGACAGCGGCTCCGTAACGGTCAACGGATTTACGGTTGGTAAAGAGGATGAATTCATTCGAAAAGAGATCGGAGTCGTCTTCCAGGAAAGCTTGTTAGATCCACTATTGTCTGTACAAGAGAACTTGGCATTTCGTGCACAATTATATGGAATGGCGAAGCATGAAATACTGTCTGCCATACAGCGATGCGCTGAAATTGTAGATATTCATTCCATCTTAAAGCAGCGATACGGCAAATTATCTGGCGGCCAGAAGCGAAGAGTCGATATCGCACGTGCCCTTCTCCATCAACCCAAGATTTTGTTGCTCGATGAACCGACAACAGGACTCGATCCTCAAAGTCGTCAGCAAATCTGGAAAATGATCGGACACTTACAAAAAGAACATGGCATGACCGTTTTTCTGACGACACATTATATAGAAGAGGCCGCAAATTCGGATTTCGTTATAGTGATAAAAGAAGGACGGATTATCGCCAAAGGCACTCCGATTGATTTAAAACAGCAATACTCTGCGGATCGCTTATTCATTACGACAACCGATCACACTGCACTGCGCACGCAATTTCTACATGATCATGTGCTGTTTCAAGAAGAAACTGGCGGATACACAATCGATTTACCGAATACGATAGCAGCTATTCCTATGTTACATAAATACCAATCGCTTATTACGTCTTTTGAAGTACGAAAATCTAGTTTGGATGATGTCTTTATCCGTATTCATGATCGAGAGGGTGTGTAGACGATGCTAGTTTTCGCTAAAAGGAATTTACTGCTCTATTTTCGGGATAAGTCTGCAGTGTTTTTCTCATTGCTAGCTGTGTTCATCTTGATTGCACTCTATGTATTCTTTCTTGGTGATCTGATCGCGGATGGAGTGCCAGACTTTCCAGCAAAGCATTGGCTGTTGCTGTCTTGGATTATTGCGGGGGTCGTCACGGTTACGAGTGTGACGACCACATTAGGCGCATTCAGTGTGATGGTAAACGACCAAGCAACCAATGCCTATAAAGATTTCCGTGTCACACCAATTAAACAATCCGTATTACTCGGTGGCTATATAATTAGCTCACTCTCCATAGGATTTCTGATGTGCAGTATGACTCTTCTTGTAGCAAACGCTATGCTTTTCGCCACTGGGGAGCCGGTACTTTCATTCATACAAATCATTCAATCGGTAGGCGTCATATTTCTAGCCGTTTTGACTGCTGGTTCCATGATCTCTCTACTCGTTATTTTCTTTAAAACCTCCCCTGCATTCGCTGCGGCTAGCACAGTAATTGGTACATTAGTCGGTTTTCTTACAGGTATCTACATTCCAATCGGCACTTTACCTGCCTACTTACAAAGTTTGATACACATCTTCCCCATCTCACATATCGCTGCTTTGCTTCGCCAAATTCTCATGGACGCTCCTATGGCCGAAGCATTCGCTCAAGCACCCGTTGAAGTGAAAGAAAGCTTTCAGTTGAATATGGGCGTGTTCTTCAAAGTAAATGGATGGCAAATCTCTCCATTCGTCAGTGTCGTGTATCTCTTACTAATCACCATCATTTTCTTTATACTTTCAGTGAGTGTGATGAAATATAGTAGAAGATAAGTATTAAACCATTAAACGGTATCCACTCCATAAACAATTCAGAATGTTTATGCTATGATACGCATAACCAATATCACTCTAGTAAAAGAGGTGAATGAATGGATTTCATTGCTTGGACGATTATTGCTTGTGAAATAGGCTTTTGGGTCGTTATTCTTGCGGGCCTCATTACACGATATGTATGTAATAAAAAACGGCTCGGTTTGTTTTTTCTAGCGTTAACACCAGTCATCGATTTACTATTGTTAGTCGTCACGGCTTCCGATCTTTATAATGGCGCTGTGGCTACACAAGTTCATGCCATTGCGGCGATTTATCTCGGCGTATCAATCGCATTCGGAAAAAGTATGATTCGCTGGGCGGATGAACGCTTTCTTTACTACGTCAAGAAGCAAGGCACAAAACCAGCGAAGAAAACAGGATATGCACATGCACGCCATTCCGTGAAAGGTGCGTTGCAACATGTACTAGCGTTTATCATCGGTGGCGGGTTTTTGGTTGCAATGATTTACCTAATTGGAGATGCCAACAAAACGGAAGCACTCTCTCAAATGTTGAAGCTTTGGGCGCTCATCGTAGGCCTTGATATGGTGATCTCACTCTCCTACTTCATTTGGCCAAGGGCTGAAAAAGTTCAGCGGTATAGGTAACGTGCTGTTTTTATGGAGATATGGGTTTGGTACATGGAAAGAAACTATTAAATGCGTGGCAAATGGGGACACGATTCGTGTATGAATCGGTGTCCTCTATTTTTATTATTGTATCAACGTTAAATACGTATATCGATAATAAATCGACTTAAAATGGATAGACAAATCAATAACAGCGGATAAATTTATCTGCTCTGCTAATTGATGAGTGGAATGGTTTCCTAGAACACAGTTTTGAGATAATTGAAAACATCGAAGTAGAAAAGGGTTTTTATGTTAAAATGGATTATAAGAAGTTGGATTATTAAGCAATTGGGCCAGATTATGAATAGATAAGGAGTATTCTAATGCTATACTTTGCGCTTGTTTCTGTAATTATTTTTTCTGCGGTAATTAGTCCGGCTATCGGGTTTTTAGTTTACCAGGCAAGTAACAGATTCTTCAAATCCACTCTGATTCAGCATTCATTGGGAATAGCAGCAACAGTGCTCGTATGTTGCTTTTTAACAAATTTATTACTCTTCGGAATCTGGTACTATTACGTAATTGTTATAAGCCTAGGGGTAATTTTATATATTGTGTTCATAAAATCCTCGATGAACATGAAACAGAGGTAATTCTGTAAAAGGTTTTTTTTCTGTAACACAACTATGTCGCAATTGGCCATTTCCTTATGTGTGAAACTTTGGCTTAGTAATAACGACTAACCTTTATAAAGCCTGTACAAAGGGGGTGGGGAGAAGTATGAATCTAAAAGCTTTTCTACTTACATTTATTTTTATTTATATATTAATAAGTTTACCTGCAATATTTGGGATTGGCCATGTGATTGATTGGGTTTCAGAAGCAACGGTGTATCAAAAATTCAAAGGTTATGTAATTGATGGGCTACTTAATAACTTTCTAATAAAAACTACAATAGCGAGTGTTGTCGGAGTAGTTGTTATTCGGGTTATCTCTAAGCGTCGGTATTCAAAATAAAATCTGGCATTTGTGAAAGAGCGTATTTCGATAAACGGGCCACTATGCTGAACATAATCTAAGACTTTGTTACATCTAACTCTTGTGAAATGGGGGTTAAAGCAGATGAGAAATGTGAGTACCAAAATGTTTGCATTATTATTAGTTGTTTTAGGAATAAATACTCTGAGGTATGGAACCTATCTTCTAGAGGGTTCGACTAACTTATATAACTGGATATTACTCTGTCTGAATCTATTGTCTTTGATATCGGTTGTTGTTTTGAGAATTAAAGAAACTCCAGTCGATTCAAAAAGCCATTAAGTAAGA
>NZ_PDYV01000022.1:0-45042 GCF_002743235.1 Sporosarcina sp. P25 | reverse complement strand
GCGATAGTGCCCGCCAGTTGTCTCAGGGCCACGGCCTACCCCGCAGTTGTGCCTGCGCTACTGTGGGAAAGTGAATTAGTTTGTGTTTCTAGCAAAAAAACAGCAACATTGTGATACTAATCATTTATTTTTTGTGAATGAAGTGGCCTACACACTATCCAGCTAAGAGGCTGGCAAACCGAGAAATTGCGAATGTTACCAGACTTAGAAACGCATTTGGCAGAATAACGACGCGGTTGCAGGTCTTATTCACTTTTGGTTGGGACGTCGCTCGACTAGCTGTTGGATACTAAAATTAGTGAGCGTATGCTTTCTCGACCCGCGCAGGCACGTGGGGGATTGCCTCCAGCCCTGAGCCAGCTGGCGATAGTGCCTGCCAGTTGTCTCAGGGCCACGGCCTACCCCGCAGTTGTGCCTGCGCTACTGTGGGAAAGTGAATTAGTTTGTGTTTCTAGCAAAAAAAACAGCAACATTGTGATACTAATCATTTATTTTTTGCGAATGAAGTGTATTAGCTTCCCTACACAATCTAACGAAAGCCATCCACCAGCGCCGAAGTGAGGACAATGGGCTTTCTACTTACACCGCAAGCAAAACAACAAACTTTTAACCAAACACAAAAAGCTGCTCACGAAATCGATTACGATCTCCTGAACAGCTACATCGGATTTTACTTATTCGCTTTAATTAGGCCATCAATCAAACCTGCATGCAAACCTTCATGCCAAGTAAGAAACTGCAGAACTTCATCGACAGTTTCCATCGTAATGAATTTACCGATAGAAAGTGGTGTACTCAATCGATGGGCTAGCTGTTGTTCGGTTAGTTTCGATATACGCTTGCTTTGGTCTTTCATCGCAGCGACTAACTCCTCTTCAACTGGAGGACTACTCGGCCAAGTAGATGGACTCGTTCCTGGCGCGAAGAATTCAGTCCACTCTAACTTATCGACTGGGTAGTCATTCAGTGCGCGGTGAAGAAGATCTTCAGTTAATGAATAGATATGTCCTACATTCCACCGTACAGTATTAGAAAAACCTTCAGGTTGAACGTCCCACGCGTAATCGTCTGCACGTTTAATGAGACTTAATGTATAACCTCTCGCCATGTAGAATTGTTGCAATGCACCCATTCATTCCACCCTTTCTTCTAACCTAAAAACAGCCTTGCACTTAGGCAGGCTGACTTTACGATGGATTCTCTTCTTGCTTTTTAATATTCTTATGCTCATTCCACTGGTCATGCGCTTCATGGTTGTATTCACGATTATGTTCTTCCTGATCTCCATACGGGAACTTTTCACCGGGTGTCAGATCATGATAATTTTGGCTTGGTGATTTATTTTGACTGTATGCGGAGGGTTTATGTTCTCCCGTTTCATCCTGTGCATTTTCTCTAAATGCTACACTTGAATCAGAATCTGCTGGATCGGCAAGAGGTAGTTCGTCTGGTACTACTACGTCTTCTACTACACCCTTTTGTTCATTAATCTCTTCCAATTTCGGAGTTAGATCTTTTTTGTTTGGATACTTTCCGTCAACGATTGTCATATAACCATTCCTCCCTTTCATGCAGCCAAGAATCAATAGACCACACTCTCTATACATACCCGTATTCGCCATAAACTAAACTAATTCCTTTTTAATTTTAAAAAAAGAGTAAGACAGGAATTTCCTCCCATCTCACTCCACACCAATTTACCCACCTACGACATCAATCGTCACTTTGAATAAATCTCCATCCACTTCCACTTCCATTCGACCGCCATGCAACTCGACAATAGATTGAGCAATAGCCAGCCCGAGACCCGAACCTTCCGTTTGTCTCGACTCATCGCCTCTCTTAAAGCGTTCGAATAATTCATCCGTATTGTCTGTAAGTTCATATTTCGCGACATTCTTCAAGATGATACGTGCATTCGATCCGACTTGCTGAAGATTGACGTACACTCGGGTACCAGGCAGCGAATACTTCCACACATTGATGAGCAGATTATCAAGTACTCTCCACCACTTCTGACCGTCTACCATCGCAAACACTGGCTCTTCAGGTAAAGTAGTTCGAATATGCAAATCTTGATCAACGAATTCTTCCGCGTGTTCTGCCAATGCTTGTTGTATCAACTGATTCAAATCCACACGTTGCTTCACCATTTCTAAATTACCGCTTGCCATTTTGGATACTTCAAATAAATCTTCAATGAGCGTTTTCAGGCGCTGGGATTTCTGATCCAGAATGCCGACGTATTTCGCGCGTTCTTCCGCAGTTAACGTCTCATCTTTCAATAAATCCGTATACGTAATGATTGAAGTAAGCGGCGTCCGTAAGTCATGGCTGACATTCGTAATTAGCTCTGTTTTTAACCGCTCACTCTTCGCTTGCTCATTAATCGATACGCGAACACCTTCGCGAAGATTATTCAAGTTCGCTGCATGTTTCGCAAGCTGTGATGTACCTTTGACGGGGATCGCTTGCGTCAGATGACCCGCTGCCATATCATTCGTTGCAGCCAATATACGAGTTAAATAAGCTGTTTTTTTCACGAAAATGAATAATGCTGGTAGTGCGACAAACAGTACACAGAAAAAGTAGATGATTAGGAGCGTCGGTTGCATGAATCCACCAACCAAGCCTATGCCGGCAAGGAAAAAGATCATCAGTAACAACGATAACTGTACACCGATCGTACGATTGCTGAACGTGACTCTAATATCTTTCACAAATTGCATCGTGAAGCTTTCCTGCCAATCCTTCATCAGTCGTCCAGGTTCGCGGTATAGTATAAATAAATGAACAACTTGAAACGCCAATAATGAAGTAAACAGTACACCAACCAGCAAGAAACTGACGGTGATATTACCGATTGTCCCCAAACTTAGGTACCTAAACTGATTGAAGATATTGTAGATAGCCGATTGGAAATAAAGTGTCAGAATAAACGTAGTGAACAGTAAAAAGACTACTTTCACATCGATTTTCCAGCGTGAATACGTGGTAGCGAATCTTGACTGGAGCACCCACTCTTTCTGAAACTTCATAACTGTAAACAATGCCGCGAGAGCAAGCACACCGAGAATCCACAATACATATATCATATATTTTCCACGAATGAATTGATCATTTTCCTTGGCCATTTCCCCTGACACTGTAGCATCTGCAGGAATAATAACTGTTCCTTCGAAATATTGCGTAGGGTTGCTGATTCCTTCTACATCATCTGTGAAGGTTGAGTCGTGTTCCATTGAATAATCAAAGTAGTCATCGTCATACGCCGTGCTGGTTCCTTCTACGTCATCTGTGTACATTGAGTCTTGTTCCATTGAATAATCGGAATAGCCATTGTCATACACAGCCGAGTTCGCCCTGAAATATCCTGTTGCATCAGTAAATTTTTGATGAAAGAGTGCCGTTACCTCGACATCTCCCCGAGAAAATCGTTCGCCCGTTTCAATATTAACGAGATCGTAGGCAATCGGAATATTCGTTTCCTGGCTATTTTCTGTCTCATTAATTTGACGCGCTAAAGCATTTGCCTTTTCCAAACGAATTTTGTCTTCCACGTAATGATCGCTTTTAAAGTTCTTTTGAATGTCTTCCAATTTCATATTCCGCTCTTTAACTAGAGCCAATAGCAAGGTTTCATTTTTCTTGCTTTTCGCATCCGTAATTCGTTCATCATATTGTTGCTGAATATTATCAAGCTGTTCAGAAAGTGTACCGTATCGCTGTCGGTACTCTTCAATTTCATCCCGTGAAACCACTAATTCTTTCTCCGCTTTTTTCAGGTCAATTGGATTAAGTACGGTAGTCGACAGATTATCATATACTTGTTCCATTCTGTAAGTAAATTCTTCTTGATCAGTAAACGACTTGCCAACAAGCTGCGGCGCATAATGAATAATGGACGGCAATGCGATCACTACAAGCGTCACGAGTGCGGACCAGATGGCCAATTTTATATTTTTGTTCATTACACGGTTCCTCCTCTAATAATTCGTCCGAAGTAATGAGTCGCTAGGTTTACTCGTTCCCAGCCGTCCAGGAAAAGATCCACTGTATAGGAGGCGCAGTACAGTAGGCTACCCAGAGCTAACGTAATCGCAATGATTGACCCAACCAAGCCGTTTCTATTTTTCAATTTTGTAGCCAACGCCCCACACCACCTTTACATACTGCGGATTTTTCGGATCCGCTTCTATTTTCTCTCGGATCTTTCGGATATGCACCGCCACAATATTTTCTGCGTTATATGCCTGTTCATTCCACACACGTTCATATATTTCATTAATTGAAAATACGCGTCCTGGATGTTTCATCAGGAGTTCCGTGATTTTGAATTCAATTGGAGTCAGCCGAACCGGTGTCCCATTTACCGTCAACTCCTTCTCTTCTTCATTGAGGACAAGTCCGTTTACTTCAATTACTTTTTGTCCTTCATACGTCCCCAGCATTACATACCGGCGAAGTTGTGACTTCACACGAGCCATCAGTTCAAGCGGATGGAATGGCTTCGTGACATAATCATCTGCACCAACTGACAACCCATGTATTTTGTCAGAGTCTTCCACTTTCGCACTTAACATGATAATGGGGATATTCTGTACTTCCCGTATCTTGAATGTTGCCGTGATCCCATCCATATTCGGCATCATAATATCTAAAATCAATAAATGGATTTCATTCAACGCCAGCAACTCTAGCGCTTCTTGACCATCTTTCGCTTTCAGCACATGATATCCTTCATTTTTCAAATAAATCTCAATTCCCTCACGGATTTCCTTATCATCGTCTGCTACAAGCACTGTAAACTCTGCCATATACGTCACCCCGTCTCACTAATACCTTCATTCTACCACCCTACTCTTAACAAAGACTGAGGATAAATATGAAGAAAATCTTAAGATAGATTTGAATGAATTCATTTGCGCTCATTATACTGCTTCAACCGCTCTTAAAAATTCACAAGTGCTCATAGAACATGGACAAGCGCTCTATCATGCCACAAAAGCGCTCATAGAACACATCCAACCGCTCTATGCAACGTCACAACCGCTCATAGGTGATGTATAATCTCCAATAAGAATGCCACACTTCTATAATGGAGGTGACGAACATGCCTAACAAAAAGAGTAATAAGAAGAAAAATGAGAACATGCGTGAGGAGTATGGTTTTGGATATGATCTGAGTCCTGACGATTTCGATGTAATTGGACAGAACGATGCGGCTAAGAATAAGAATGCGAACTCGAAGAAGAACAAGCAGTCGGAAGGTAATCAACCGTTTAATCCTTCGTGATTTTTAAAGGAGAAGGCATCGTTATCGCATATAATCATTCGCTTTTTACTCATTGCACACAAAAAGAGTAGCCATTTTTGGCTACTCTTTTTGTGTCTTATGTATACCAGTTAATCTGGCTGCTCATACAGCAACCCATACTTCCGCTGAATGCGTTGCAAAATCTTCATCCAACTTGCTCCAAATACACAAATGAAAAATACATTGGATAAGGCATGCGCGAGATCAAAGTAGATACTGGAAGCAAAAATCCCGGCAACGTATTTCCAAGAAAGTGCTTCAATATTCCCTACAATAACCCACGCATTCATGACCCAGCCGAAAATATAGCCCCAGACGAAACCAAACACACTTTTCCCCCAAAGCGTCTTCATAAACACGGTATTACGTAATAGTCCCGCAGTCATTCCCATCATGCCCCACGCATACATTTGCCATGGAGTCCAAGGCCCTTGCCCGAGAAAAAAATTTGAGACAATAGCAGCGACAGCACCGACGATGAAACCTGACTCCGCACCAAAGACTAACCCTGCCATAATGATAATGAAGGAAGTTGGCTGAATGCTCGGAAGTCCGGCAAATGGAACACGCCCAACTGCTGCGATCGCTGCAAGCATTGCCAGCAAGACCACTTCCCTTCCTCCTACATCCCGCCACTCAAAGCGAGCGAAAAACGGAATCATAATGGCCGCGATCATGATGATACTCAGTAATAAATACGCTCTGTAATGAAAGAAGACGATCGAAACGACAAGTAAAGACAGTAATACTAAAGAAACAATCAGTAAATACTTTCGCGAACGACCCATGTCGCCACAGCCTCCTCATACGTCAATACTTCAGGCTGTTTTGTTTCCCGCGTCGCGCGATTGATCGCCGTCGTGTAGAAATAATTGCCTTTGAATAATTCATCTGGCGTACCGTCTGCTGCGATTTCTCCATCAAACATCATGGCACAACGTTGTGCATAACTCGCTGCAAAGCCGATGTCATGCGTCACCATGAAAAGGGTCAGTCCGTCTTGCTGCAAACTATACAATAACTCACCTAAATGCTGCTTCGAAACCGGATCCATCCCTTTCGTCGGTTCATCCATGAACAACATTTCGGGTTCACCTAGCAAAATACAGGCAAGTGCCGCTTTCTGGACTTCCCCACCTGAGCAGTCATACGGATGACGCGTACGTAAATGGGAAATACCGAACGCTTCAAGCAAATGATGCATCCTTTCCGTTAAATTGGATAGCTTCAAGCGCTCACCAATAGTCTGCATTTCTTCTTCTATCGTTTGCTGAACAAAATACGTTCTAGGATTTTGTGGCAAGTAGGCAATTTTTCCAATCCACTCAGAATCCTTCATTTTCCGCATATCTTGCCCATTCAAGCGGACTTTTCCACGTTGCGGTTTTATACTGCCGAGACTCGTGCGTAAAGCAGTCGTTTTCCCACTGCCGTTTCCTCCAACCATCGCAAAAAATTGACCTTTTGGGATACGTAACGTAAAACTTTTCAAGACGAATGGTGCTTTCTTTTCGTACCGGAAAAACACATCGTCCATCTCGAGTATCCATGGCTCTTTCGATCGATTGGATTGCGCTTCAACAGGCGCAATTTCATGCTCTTCACGACCGATCCACTGCTTACATTCTTTCACCGTAAGAGGAATCGCCGTAATAACAGGTTTCTCTTCAAACTCCATATATAGTCGTGCGAATGTAGGTACGTACGGAAAAAAATGTGTTGCTTGATCCATATATAATTCTCCAATGACTTGGCGACTATCCCCTTCGTACCTAATCTGACCGGATTCCACCAGTACGACTCGGTCCGCCACTGCAAACAATTCTTCCAAACGGTGCTCGACTAATACAATCGTCATCCCCGTTTCTTTATTTAAACGCTCAAGCATCAGTACCAACTCTTTTGCCGCCACCGGATCGAGTTGTGATGTCGGTTCATCAAGCAAGAGAACGCGCGGCTTCATAAGTAGTACCGACAGTAGATTTAACAACTGCTTCTGACCACCAGACAGCTCGGAAGGCTTTGCATTCAACAAGTCCTCCACTCCGAAAAAGTGCACCATTTCCGCTACCCGTTTACGCATTTCAAAAGTAGAATACCCTAAGTTCTCCAATCCAAAGACAATCTCTTGCATCACTTCATCCATGACGATTTGATTGTCTGGATCCTGGAAAACATAACCGACTTGTTCGACCATCTGCCGCTCTTCCCACTCATTGATCAGTTTACCTTTATAGAGAATTTCCCCTTCAAGTTGTCCCGCCGGTGTCAATTCCCTCTTCAATACCTTCAGTAAAGTCGTCTTACCACTGCCACTTGCGCCTCCAATGACGAGGAATTCTCCTTCATTAATAGAAAGTGAAATATCTTTCAGCACATGCTGATCTGTATTCGGAAAAGAAAACGAGACGTGATTCAAATTGAATAATTCCATTTCAGTTGTTCTCTCCCTTCTACAAGTACTGGAAACAGTGCCATGGCCATGCCGCAAGCGAATACCGCGAAGTCAAGCAATGATAAATGCAATGTACCAAGTTCCGGATACATGACGATCTTTCCATAGCCCATCAATCCACCCGTAACGCACATGACGAAAACCACGATTAAATAACTCAACCACTGTTGATCCGACTTCGTCATCCGGTACGGAATATATGGACGCCTTTTACCAGATCCATATCCCCTTGCTTTCATAGAATCCGCAGTCTCCACAGCTTCTTCCAATGACCATGACAGCAGAATTTGTAACATTGACATACCACTCTTCGCACGCTCACGTACTGTTCCCTGTGTCATCGTCAAGCCTTTCAGACGTTGGACATCCTGAATTTCAGTCAACCGCCTTTTCAGCAAAGGCACAAAACGGATGGACATCATAATTAGAAATGCAGTCCTCGGCACGATTCTTGCGAAAATATATAATATTTTATTACCGTTCAAGACGAGATTCAACGAAACGAATAACAGAAGAATCATCAACAACGACATCGCTGTCACGACACCATAGAGCATCGCTTCTAGCGTCACTTGTTTTCCAAAGAGATGAAAGAACACATGCGTTCCTCTTGAATTAATAAATGGATTGAGCACAATGATGAGCACAGTCATAGTCATCATCAACGGCATCCACTGCTTCATAGCCTGTCCGCCATCATGCGAAAGATTGACCGCAAGTAATGCAAGGCAACCGGCTAACAGAAAGATCGGATGATTGAAGAACATCGCAAAAAAACCAATGCAGATATAATAAAAGAACATCACGAAAGGGTGAACTGCGTGTATTCCATTGCTCATAACCCTTCCCCCCACTAGCCTATCAAGATACTATACGATAAAGACAGACAATCTTGCACCGCGTGTGTGCAAGATTGTGTGATCATTTGGCATTCAAAAACTCTATTAACATTTTCATAGCATGTGCACGAGATGTAGAGTTACTTGGCATAAATTTGCCATTCTCTCCATTTGCCATCTTCAAATCATATAACATTGTCATCGCTTTTATAGCTTCCATATTGTATGAATGAATATCACGGAAAGGCGCTACTTGCTTGAACTTATACACTTCACCGTTCTTCACTTCATACGCACGGTATAACATAAGCGCCATTTGTGCACGCGTCACTTGTTGTGTCGGCATGAATTTACCGTCGATCCCTTTTATTAAACCATTATGGTATGCAGCTGCAATTTCGGCTTGTGTACTTGCAGCATACTTTTGTGTGTCTAAGAATGGTGCTTTCTTATCCGTTTTTAAATCCAATGCACGAACTAAAATCGATACTGCTTGTGCACGCGTCAGTGATTGATTCGGCTTGAACGTATTGTCTTTATAGCCACTCGCTATTCCTTGCTCTACTGCTTGCGTAATATAATCCTTTGCCCAGTGTGTAGTAATATCCGTGAACTGTGGAGTTGGATTCGGTTCAGGCATTGGATCTGGTTTAGGGTCAGGTTTCGGATCTGGATCAGGTGTTGGTACAGGATCTGGCTTTGGTGCCGGAAGAACAGGTACTTCTTTGAAGTCGTACAATACACCTTTGCCTTTTGTGAATAAATCAAATGCTACTAATGCTTGCAACGCTTGCTCCGTTGCCATAGCATTCGAACGACTATCTCCTGCTGTATGCTGGAAGCCGCCGTCAGATGTTTGGAAACTCAATAGGTGATCAATCAAGTTGATGCCATTTTTCGTGAACATCGGTATACGCGGATCGATTTGATTCGCAGTCAGACCGATGATGACTTGTGACGTCGCTTCACTTGAAATACCACCGACGAATGCTTCGTCAAATCCACCTGTTGGACCTTGTGCATTTGCCAGGAACTTCACTGCACGATCCATCGCTTTACGAACTTCCGGCTGATCTGTATACGGCGCAATACCGATCAATGCCATCGCCGTAATGTCATAGCTTGTCGATCCTTCCTTACTCGTCGCCAAGCTCCACGATCCGTCATCTTTTTGGTATTTCAATAATTCCGCAACTAGTTTTTCACGTGTCCATTTCGAGTTGTTTGGCACTTGGTAACTTCTTGAATCGAGTGCAATTAACGCGAAAATGATTCCGTTATTCCCTTGGTATGTCAGGCTATCAGCACCCGTCATATGCTTTTCGCTATTCACAATTTTGTCAATTAAGTTAAAGCCTTTGCCATCTGCATTCGTCGGATCAATACCGATTGCTGAAGCCGCCATGGTTAAACGCTGTACATCCGTAATCTTCATACGACCTTTGCCAGACCTGCTAATCACTTGGTCTTGCAAATGGTCATAGAATTCTTTTGTATAGGAAGCAGGTACTTTCTTACCTGCTTTCACCAGTCCAATTGCCTGCCATTCACTGTCGATTGTGCCTGCAAGCATTTGTACACTTGCCTGGCTAATCGCTGAATTGACAAGCTTTGAGTAATCTTTAATCGATGGTGATTCTGGTTCTGGTTTTGGATCCGGCTTCACTACCGGAGGCTCTGGTGGTGGATTCGGATTAGGTTCTGGATTGGGTAACGGGTTCGGTTCAGGATTAGTATTAGGTGCATACGTCACCTTCACTGTTTTTGTAACCGTATCATCCTTCTTATCCGTTGCCTTTAAGACAATGTTGTTCTCGCCACTCTGCAACACGGTATTTACTGTGTTCCCTGTGACTACTGCTGGTTTGCCGTTTACAGTTACTGTAGGTTGAAGTACTGTTCCGAAATAACTCGCTGCATTTACTTGGAAGGAAAGAGCAGACTGTGTAACTGTTGCTCCCGATGTAACTCCTGACACAGAGATTTTCGGCTCCAAGTCCTCTCGGAAAGGAAACAGATCGGCGTTTAAATCCTTACCTAAGTCAATCGTATATTTCCACTCCACTTTATCGCCAGGGATGAGCTTGATGACACCCGCTCCACGATTCGGGAAGATGCCGTTAACGCTGTACATCCAACCGCTGCCTTGTCCACGATCGAATTCAAATACGCCTTGGATCCCTTCGACATATGCACTTTCATGCTCTCCCCCACGATATGACATCGAAATATTATTAGCTTTGACACTGCGTTTTAGTACGCTTAGAACCGTATCGCCTTCTTCTACGGCCACAGTTGACAACGGCATCGGAACTTCCGTAGGAGAAATCGTAATAGAATGCTGTAGCGTCTGCGTTGCTTGATTTTCATAAATCGGCATCGGTTGCTCTGCAAATGAAGGAGAAACCGGCACGAGGATGGCGGCACTCGCTAATGCGAATGCTACCGTTATTTTTGTGAAGTTTTTAATAATAGAAATAAAGCATACCTCCTTATTTAATGATGAATAGTTGTCGAGCTGCTTGTTTTAATGTTTTTCCTTCTGTAGAGACGGGATCAATCACAACTAGAGAATACAACTGCCCTTTCTGATAGTCTGTTTCAGGTGTAACGGTAGCTTTTAAACCATTCGCTTTTACGGTAACTGGCACACGCTTACCTGTTACATCTTCTACATAGATTTTATCCAGATTCTCTTTTGAATCTTGTATTTCTTTGTTAAATGTGACTGTAAACTCATGAGAGGGTGCTACTACTTTCGCATCGAAATAGCGATATGGACGATCATTATCTACTATGAATACTTTTTTCGCTCCTTTAGGAATCCTTGTTTCTTTTTGGGTACCTTTTTCTCCAGCTTGCACAACATAATACCCTTCAATCATTTCGGTATTTTCAATAAAGATGGAAGACCAAGCTTCATTTTTGTTTTTCTGCACATGTAGAAGGCTATTATTCACAATTCCTTGAAGAGTTGAATGACTTGAAACTTCAAGTCGCATGGGTTGATCCGAAAAATCATATAATCGGCCTTCACCTTTTGTGAATAAATCAAATGCTACAAGGCCTTGAAGCGCTTGCTCTGTAGCCATACCATCTGTCGAACCTGTTACAGTATGTTTGAAGCCTCCATTTTCTGTTTGGAAGCTTAGCAGGTGATCTATCAAGTTGATGCCATTCTTTGTAAACTGTTCACCTTGTGGATCGATGTTATTGGCTGTCAAACCAATGATAACTTGTGAAGTTGCTTCACTAGAAATACCGCCTACGAACGCTTCATCAAATCCGCCGGTAGGACCTTGGTTTTTAGACAAAAATGTCACGGCTTTCTCGATAGCTTTGTTGACGGCTGGTTGTTCCTTGTAAGGTGCTAAACCAATAAGTGCCATCGCCGTTATGTCATAGCTTGCAGAGCCTGTATTGCTTGTAGATAAACTCCATGCACCGTCATCTCTTTGATAACTTAAAAGGGATGCGACTATTTTTTCACGATTCCATCTTGCATCTTTTGGAACTTCATAGTTTTTTGTATCGAGTGCAATCAATGCGAAAATTAAACCATTCGTTCCTTGGCGTGTCATAGTATCTACGTTTCTTATATCTATACTGTTATAGATTTTATCGAGTAAATCTATACCATTGACGTTCTTAGGGTCTCTCCCTATCGCTGCCGCAGCTATCGTCAAACGTTCTGCATCTGTTATTTTTAGTCGTTCTAAGTTATCAACAATTTGTTGTTGGACATTATTATCAAATACGGCTTCATAGCTGTTCGGAACAGCTACCCCTGCTTTTGCTAAACCAACTGCCAACCACTCGCTCGATACTGATTTACTCAGTATGTAATCTGTAACTTTTTCAATTGCTTCGGGTACACGCGTTTGACTTGCCACTACAGTAATGTGTAGTGCTTCCGCTGCTTTTCCTACAACTGTTGCTTTAGCAGCATTAAGCGTGAAGTTTTCATGTTGTACGGTGCCTTCCAATTGAATCGTCACTTGCTGATCTGTGTCTTGAGTAATTTTAGAAATAGTCAATCCCGATTGTCCGACAGTCCAATATTCCGATTCTAGCGCTGCCGGTGTAAAAGTATCACCTATAAGATTCACTGTAATCGCAGGGTTGTTACTACCTTCTACAAGACTAGTAGGTGTAGAAAGGGCTGCCCAACGACTGTAAAAGAATTTCACTTGATCAGTATTTTTTAATACATATGCAGCAGCACCAATAGCAGGTGCTTGTCCGTTTATTGTATAATTCCAGCCATCCCAGCCACCTAATGACCCTGCTTCTTCATTATTAATGGAAGTTACATAAGCTCCAAAATCACTTTCTTGAACAGTGTAATGGACGCTCTTACTATCTAGTGCTTTCTTCAATGCCTCTAAAGCATTTTGCCCTGCTGTAACTTCAATCGCTTCTTTTAAAATTACTCCCGATAAACCTTCTACTTCCACATCTACCATGTAATTAGCGGCTTGCGGACTTACTTCACTTTGTTGGACATCCGTGGTAGCTAAAGCAACTGAACTTGTGACAGGCAACAGCATCATTACTGCTAGTAAAACACTTGCGATGATAGATACATAACGCTTAAACAAATGGTTTCCCCCTCATACTAGTATCATAAATTGAACGTAAAAAAGCCCTTGACTCCAGAAAGAGACAAGGGCACTATGTATAGGCAGACTTTGGCTAATAACTTAGTAAATCCGATACAATATGCATACCTCTTCCTGGGAGGCGTAACGCATGGTATTTTGGCAAGTCTCCTGACTTATGGATCATCACATCTTCAACCTTCCCAGTATTTCACCAGTGGTATTTTGAAGATACTTCCCATTTACAGTGGCCGGACCGTACAGGATTTTCACCTGTTTCCTTTTTCATCTTTACAATAATGCAAAGAACCAAAATATTCTATTCAATTTACAACTAGTATATCACAAGCACACCCGCTATTTTTTGTTATTTCAAATGAATAGTATAAAAGACCGATGAAAAGAATCTCTCATCAGTCTTCTTGTGAACACTATCTATTACTTCATACGCTATATAAGGGAGTGTAAACTTATAGCTCCTGATAATCTCGCTGATAGACTCCGCCGTCTTTCACTTCTGCATGATAAAGTGCTTTCAATGCAAAGCTTTTCTCCAGCTCATGCTCTTTCATAATCGCTTTCAATTTTCTATTTAACTCTGGGCTATGCTTTACGAGCTGCAGCATCTTAGGTTGTGAATATTGCACGAAAATCTCCTCCTCATTTCTTTCGTTTCTATAGTATAACATGGCTATGGTTTTTATTGTGTGAAGTGAAATCATTCGTTAGGGTGGAAATCACCCATACGTTTCATGTATACTGTCACAAGCACAAGCTGATGATTCTGGGCAAGTACATGAATGACACTACAGAACCAACTTACATATTGGACGAGAAGGAAATTTCTCTCGTCTTTTTTATTTGTATTTGCGATTAATCCGGCAATAAACCGACATTTTTCAGCGTTTACATGAGCGGCAAAACGGGTATTATCAAATGTATGTGTGCAATTTTATTCTACTGTTTCGATTATGTACTTAGCTCATTTCTCAGACTACGTTCAAAAAAGGAGGAACTATGAAAAAAACTTCTATAACATTTTACATTACATTAGTGGCCGTCATATTGGCAGTGGGATACGGCGTCATTGCCCCTACACACTTCGAAGAAATCACGTCCGCTATTAAGGACTTTATTTCGGATTCATTCGGCTGGTATTACTTACTGACCGTCTCCATGTTATTCTTCATTTCGGTATTCTTGATATTCAGTCCGATCGGGAAAATCCGATTAGGAAAGGATAATGACAGACCGCAGTTTTCCATGTTTTCATGGTTAGCGATGTTATTTTCCGCTGGTATGGGAATCGGACTCGTGTTCTACGGGGCGGCCGAACCTCTTTCGCATTACGCAGTAAGTCCTGCTACAGAAGCTCCTGAAACAAAAGCTGCTTATAAAGAAGCAATGCAGTCGACATTTTTCCATTGGGGTTTCCATGCTTGGTCTGTATACGGTATGACCGCTTTAGTATTGGCATATTTCCAATTCCGCAAAGGACAACCTGGATTAATCTCCGTTACACTTCGTCCAATTTTTGGTGATCGAGTAGATGGAAAGCTCGGCACAGTCATTGACGTCTTCGCTATTTTTGCCACCGTTTTCGGTGTGGCGACATCACTTGGCTTTGGAGCTGTCCAAATAAACGCCGGGCTCAATTACTTATTCGGTGTATCAATAGGCTTCTGGTCCCAATTCTTTATCATTGCAGTGGTAACAGTATTATTCCTTATATCTGCGTGGAGTGGACTTGGAAAAGGAATTAAAATTTTATCCAATGCCAATATGATTTTAGCTTTGGCATTGTTAATTTTCATGATCGTGCTTGGACCAACTTTATTGATTTTCAACATGTTCACGGATTCCATTGGTGGCTACCTGGAAAATCTCATACGTATGAGTTTCCGTACTGCACCGCTCACTCCTGAAAATCGTACTTGGCTAAATGGGTGGACTCTATTCTACTGGGCTTGGTGGATAGCTTGGGCACCATTTGTCGGGATGTTCATTGCCCGCGTATCAAAAGGTAGAACGATTCGCGAGTTCATGATTGGCGTGCTAGTTGTTCCTACTGTGTTGAGTATGATCTGGTTCACAGCATTTGGTACGACAGCAATTGAAACGCAAAAAGCTGGAATTGTCGACTTGGCTGCAAGTGCAACTGAACTGACAATCTTTGAGATGTTCAGCGAATTGCCTTTGTCATTCGTCATATCAGTCATTGCCATTTTGTTGATTACATCGTTCTTTATCACTTCAGCGGATTCGGCTACATTTGTGCTCGGCATGCAGTCGTCATATGGTTCATTGACTCCACCAAATAATTTGAAAGTTGTATGGGGCGTAATTCAATCTGCCATCGCCATCATTCTATTATATGTCGGAGGATTGGATGCACTGCAAAACGTCATCATTATTGCCGCTTTGCCATTCTCCATCATCCTCATTATGATGGTCGTCTCGCTGTTCAAATCACTAAAAGATGAAAAGAAACGAATAAAGCGTTAGTAGAGAAAAGAACACCATCGCACTAGCGACGGTGTTCTTTTTCATATATTAGTTTGCCACTTTTTCGATTGCTTGCTTCAAATCCGCAATAATATCCTCTGCTGACTCCAACCCTACAGATAAGCGAATTAGCTCTTCACTAACGCCTGAGTCTTTCAAGTCTTCCACAGACAACTGCTGATGAGTTGTAGATGCCGGGTGAATGATTAATGACTTCGCATCTCCCACATTCGCTACATGAGACCAAATTTCTACATTGTCGATTACTTGTCTTCCTGCATCGCGTCCACCTTTAATACCGAATACGATAATTGAACCATAGCCATTTTTTAAATATTTATTTGCCAATTCTACTGTTGGATGATCTTCTAGACCTGTATACGTCACCCATTCTACTGCCGGATGTTCTTGCAGGAATGCAGCAACTTTTTGTGCGTTTTCATTGTGGCGAGGCACGCGCAAATGAAGTGTTTCCAAACCTTGCAACAAGTTGAATGCACTATCTGGTGACAGACATGGGCCGAAGTCTCTCAGCAATTGTACACGTAATTTCGTTGCGAAAGCTGCAGCAGCTGTATCGATTCCGTACCGTAAGCCATGATAGGATTCATCCGGCTCTGTAAAACCAGGGAACCTACCTTGCGTCCAGTCAAATTTCCCTGCATCAACTGCCACACCACCGATTGTCGTACCGTGTCCGCCAATCCACTTTGTCGCGGAATGAATAACTACATCGGCACCATACTCGATCGGATTTGATCCATAAGGAGACGGGAATGTATTGTCTACTAACAATGGAAGTCCATTTTCATGTGCGATGTTCGCAACGGCTTCTACGTCAAGAACTTGCAAACTTGGATTACCGATTGTTTCTGCAAACAACGCTTTCGTTTTATCCGTAATAGCTACTTCAAAGTTCTTTGGATCTGACGCGTCAACAAACTTCACTTTGATGCCATAGCGGGGTAATGTCACAGCGAATAAGTTGTATGTACCGCCGTAGAGATTGCTGGCTGCAACGATTTCATCACCCGCTTCAGCAATGTTCATAATAGAGAATGCAATTGCCGCCATTCCCGAAGACAGGGCAACTGCCGCTGATCCGCCTTCTAGCTGGGCTACACGCTCTTCAAATACGGCTACCGTCGGATTCGTAATTCTTGTATAGATATTGCCCGCTTCTTTCAAAGCGAATAAGTTTTGTGCATGCTCCGTGTCTCTGAACACATAAGAGGTCGTACGATGAATCGGCAACGCACGTGAGCCTGTTTCCGAATCTGGCTTTTGTCCTCCATGTAATAATATCGTTTCTGGCTGTAATTTCGTCATAACCATTCCCCTTTTTTCGTGTATTGATGGAACACCGAAATTCCTAGGACTAGACAAGAAAAACGCAAGACGACGATTAGCAATATATAGAAAAAAGCCTTCTTCCATAATAAGAAGAGGGCTCTGCTTTCGCTTATTCCTCCCTTATCTTCCAAACTACTGAAAGTTTGTAGGAAGTAGCACCTTTGCTTTTGCCGGTTGCCGGGCATCACAGGGCCTAATCCCTCCGCCGCTCTTGATAAGAGTGTGTCTATTCGTTTTCCATCGTTGAAAAATAGTATACGGCTATTCCTAGTCTATTGCAAGGTAATTTAATGGAATGTTTCGAAATCTGTATTTCCTTTAATATCTTGCAATGAAAGTAATAATAGTGAAGACACCGTTGATCGACGTTCCAGGCGGACGCTTTCCCGAGGGCGTGGCTTGAGCCAAGCGAACAGCGAAGGGTTCGCTTTGCCGTATTTCTGTGTACTTTGCAGAAATTAAGGCATCTATCCAGGGTCTCAAGACACACGCTGATCCTCCGGGAGTCGCCGCCTTCCACTTACGATCAACTAGTTTACTACCTTGATTATTTTAATGTGTAATGATTTATACATTTACTAAACGAAGTCGTCTTCCAAGCGGTGACGTAGTAATGAGACAGAGACAGGCGTATTTCTTGTCTGTAGCTCATTGCGGGAGCCACCTGCTAGATCAGAAGTGAGTTTAATGATGTTTCCACTTATGACTTCACCAAAAAATCGCCAGCACATGTTCGTTGAACGATGTGCTGGCGATTGTGCTTGATTAGAATATGTCCCACCATATTTTCACGGCCGAGGCGATGATCAATACGGCTAGAATGCTTTGTAATACTTTGGTGTTTACTTTCCGGCTCACTTTTACACCGATCGGAGCCGCGATGATGCTTGCGATGATCATTACGAGAGCTGGGCCATAAGGTACTTGCCCTGTTAAGAGCTTGCCTGACGCCGAGCCCACCGATGATAACAGCGTAATCGCTAGTGATGTAGCGATTGTGACGCGTGTGGGAATTTTTAGTACTACGAGCATAATCGGGACCATGATGAATGCGCCGCCAGCTCCGACGATTCCAGCTGCCAATCCAATGATAAAAGCCGCACTCGAAGCTATGAAACGATTGAATGTAATTTCATCAATCGGCTGATTGTCGAGGCCTTTTTTCGGAATAAACATCATAATAGCTGCCATGACAGCTAGAACACCGTAGATCACGTTGACGGTAGCTTCTGAAAGCATACTGGAACCAGCACCGCCAAGGACACTGCCAACTAATACACTGATTCCCATATAGAGAACGAGTGGTTTCAAGATCAAATTACTCTTTCGATATGCTAAAACTCCTGAAAGTGATGCAAAGAAAACTTCCACTGCCGTAATACCGGATACTTCATGTGGTGT
This sequence comes from Sporosarcina sp. P25, assembly GCF_002743235.1. Classification (NCBI taxonomy): domain Bacteria; kingdom Bacillati; phylum Bacillota; class Bacilli; order Caryophanales; family Caryophanaceae; genus Sporosarcina; species Sporosarcina sp. P25. The sequence goes on along the minus strand of NZ_PDYV01000022.1, from coordinate 26,571 downwards.
AAATGCAGGAAAGCCAAGTAATGCAGGAATAAATAGCAACATTGGATACTTGACAATTGCGCCACCAATTCCCATCATACCCGAAAGGAATGAGCCCACAAATCCAATAAGGAAGATCGTGATAATAAATGGAATAGTCATGATGTCCTCCCTTCTTCCAGACGAAAGAGGGAGACAGTTATTCCCTCTATCCTCAGTTTATCCTTTTTGGATCCAGAATTTAAAGACATCAGACTCTTGTTGCTGATCTTTTATTTCATGATTACCAGAAGTAGCCCACGCTGTCAGGTCGGACACCGATCCTTTATCTGTCGTATGAATCTCAAGAACGTCTCCTGTTTGCATATCCTTCATTGCTTTCTTTGCACGTACGATCGGCATTGGACATGCCAGGCCTTTTGCATCTAAAAATGTTGTTGTACTCATATATATCTTCTCCTTTAAATTTGTTTTTTGTTTTCCATATGAATTAAATTAATTATTTACCGTACCGCACAGCGATTCGGACCAATCTCCATCTCGCGTTGCGTTTCCTCGTCAGGCTCGATTTTCCCCATGTTCATCTGGCGAATTTCCTGATATGCGTTAGGCTGTGGAGGCAAGTTCCCCGTGACTAATTCCCTGAACTCACTTTCATCCTCAATATTCAAACCGTGATTTTGCTCATACAATACACCGAGCTTTTCCGACACACTACCGTCTTCATTCAACTCATCTATAAGCATGAAGTGAGCCGGTAGGACTGTTAAATCCTTCGATAATTCTTTATAGCGTCGATACAAAGAATCACGCAAGTCGCCTACCCAATCTTCTGCTAAACCTGCTAAGTCAGGACGTCCAATCGAATCAATGAACAGAATATCACCTGTCATCAAATAGCTGTCGTCTACGATAAAAGAAGTCGAACCAATCGTGTGTCCTGGCGAATAAAGCGCTTGAATATCGATTTTCGTATCACCTACCTGAATAGACATATCATCCTCTAATGCAGCATATTCAAATTCTACCTCTTCGGCATCTTTCGGTGGCAGCCAATACGTCGCACCTGTGGTTTTTGCGATTTGACGACCACCTGAAATATGGTCCGCATGCAAGTGAGTATCGAATACGTTTGTAATCTTCACACCGCGTTGCTTGGCAAAGTCAGTGAACACATTTGTCATACGTGTTGCATCAATGATTGCCGCCTCTCCGCCAGACATGACCATGTAAGAGAGACATCCTTTTCCTAGACGAACGAATTGATATAGTTCGCCACCCGATTTCAAATCCGCAACCTTCACAGGCTCAAGATGCTCGCTCCATGCTTTCATTCCACCTGAAAGATAACCTACTGAGAAGCCTGCATCCTCAAGGATTTCTGCCACCATGATGGACGAACCTTCTTTCGCGCAAACTACTAGAATCTCCTCATCTTTTGGCAATTGATCTTCAATTTCTTCAATGCCATCCAATAAATCAAAGTATGGCACGTTCAAATGGCGTACTCGATCCCCTTCAATTTTCCAATCGTTGAACGCATCTGTATTTCGCACATCTAAAATGAATAAAGATTCCTTCGCAATGACTCTCTTTGCTACTTCACTTGATTGAATAGTTCTCATTTATTCATACCCCCCGTTGTATTTTCTGTCTCGCTATTCCACTCTGACATACCAGGAATGACATTAGTAACACTTTCAAATCCATTCGCCACTAATTTTCGACATGCCATATCACTGCGGTTGCCTGTTCGGCATACAACGAAAATTTTCATGTCCTTATCCAAGTACGCCATGCGTTCTTCCAATTGGCCAAGTGGTATAGATAAGGCACCTGGAATATGAGCAAATGCATATTCCGCTTCTTCACGGACATCTAGTAACACAGCGTTAGGTTGTTGCAGTTGGTCCATCAACTGGCTGTTATCAACTGTAACCGCATATTCTTTTTGTGACTGATCTTCCCCACCTGATTTTCGTACAAAGTGGCGCCACACATCGGCTTCCTTCACATGACCGACGTATTGATGCCCCACGCTTTCCGTCCATGCCTGTAAATCTGCAGTAGTACCCGAATCTGTAGACTGAACTTCGAGCACTTGACCGTCTTCCATATCCTTGATCATTTTTCTCGTCTTCACAATAGGCATCGGACAAGCAAGACCTTTTGCATCTAAAACATTATCTGACTGAATCATTTTATTCCTCCCATACACCCTAGGGTATTTATTTTCATAAAAAATTAAATAAACAAGTTTACTTGACCATCTTGCGCTTCTCCTAAGTAAGCCGCTACACCGCCATATTCGACTTCTTTAAGAAGTTCTTCCTCACCAAGTCCCAGTAAATCCATCGTCATCGTACAAGCGATCAACTTCACATCTTGCTCCACTGCCATATCAATTAGTTGTGGTAATGTCATCGCGTTATGCTTTTTCATCACTTGCTTAATCATCTTCGGACCCATTCCTGCAAAGTTCATTTGTGATAATCCCATTTTATCTGCTCCACGTGGCATCATTTTCCCAAATGCCTTTTCAATAAAGCTTTTATTACTTTTAATAGGTTCATCTTTTCGCAATGCATTCAATCCCCAGAATGTATGAAAAATGGTTACCTCATGATCGTACGCAGCTGCGCCGTTCGCGATAATATAAGCTGCCATCGCCTTATCATAATCTCCACTAAATAATACAATCGTCGTTTTCTTTTGCTCCGTCATATTCTCATCCCTTTCTTTTGGAAAACCACTTTGTTAAATACCTATAGGGGTATATTATATGTTATAAAAAAAAGAGTCAAGCGATGTTGCTCATCGACTCTTTACTAGAAGATCCACTGCTTCTTTAATGATGGATTCATGCGTACGTTCATCTGCTTCATCTAAATTCTCCATGCAGGCAATCAAATTCGAACTCACGATTACACCAATTGTACGATCAATAGCAGAACGACTGGCTGATAATTGCGTAATGACTTCTTTACAATCCTTACCCTCTTCCATCATGCGCAAGACACCTTTGATTTGACCCTCTAGACGTTTTAACCGATTCTTGACTTTGTCATCGTACTCCATATCGTTCAACCTCCTTACTGTTAGCTTTATATTATACCCCCACAGGTATAATGTCAACCGATTGATTTGCACATATTTCGTACTATCCTATCTTTGGCGGCGGCACTAGTCAACTTCCAAACATGATTCTACGCAAAACTTGCTCATTCGACATAATTCTAGTATGATGATTAATTTCTCAAAATGTGTTATACTAGTTCTAGTAAGCTATTGTACGTACTTTTCGTCTAATTTTAATGACAAATTACGACAGACTAGATTCCACACTACTGAAGGAGTTGATTCGATTGGCATTTCCACGAAAAGATCGTCCAGTTTCTGATTTTGTAGCATCACGGTACGTAGACGAAGTTATATCTTTCAACCGTAATGAACATGAAGTTTCCGGAACTATACACAAGATTCTCGAAAACTCCGTCATTGTGAAGATTTCTGAAGAAGACGCAGAAAATATTGGAGCAGCTTCCAACATGACTGTCGTCGCACACAAAAATTACACAGTTCTATAATTGTATGTTCGATGCCTTGCAGATTATTGCAAGGCTATTTTTTCACACAAAATCAGCCCATTTACTAGATATCGTGGAACCTGTGGTGGATTTTAAATAACACCCGCAAGACGTTTACTATATAAACGCACATTGGAGATGATTGATTTGACAGATCGTAGAGAGGTAGATTCAATGCAAGCAACGGCACTAAAAGGAAACTTGCGCATTGCCGCTTCGCCGGTTATTTCGCAAGCTATTTTACCCGACGTCCTCACTCGCCTACATGCGAAGTATCCCGACATACGACTGGAACTGACGACTGCGCCATCTTCTGAAATTACGCAATTACTAAAAAGCCATAAAACCGACATCGGTTGCAGTGAACTAGACAATTTACCATCATCTAAAGCATTTATGCAAGATGAACTATTACTCTTTGCTTCCATTAAACATCCGTTAGCACATACAAAAAGCTCATCAATCCTTGATTTGCAAAATACACATTGGATCTTGCCTGACACGAAAGATCCTAGCCGTCCATTAATTGATCAATCGCTTAAACAATACGGCATACTAGTAAATCCCACTATCATAGACTCACCGGAAAGCATCAAACAAGCCGTTCTTAGTGGACTAGGCATCGCTATTTTGTCGCGCTTTAGTTGCAAACATGAACTTGCAAAAGGTGAACTAACCATACTCGATTATAAAGTGGCACCAATCAAACGTACTCTTTATACAGGAACCCATTCTAACACGAAGGAAGTACAAGCATTCCTCAGCGAACTCCAAGCCTATTGCCGTCTATGGCAATAGACGGCAATTCAACTCTCACTTACTGCGCCAGTGCACGAGGAATATCCCCAAAACTGATGAGCAATCCTCCTAAAATCAATGACATAGACAACTTCTCGTCTAACAGAATCCATCCTGACAAAGTCCCAAAGAACGGTGCTAGGAACAGAAACGCACTCGTTCTTTCGGGATTTCCTATCTGCAATGAACCGATTAGGACAAGCCACTTCCACTCTCCAACTGTTTTAGGATGGGTTTTTTTCATTACTTTCACAACTACCACCATGATGGCTCCTGCAATGGTAAAACGCCATGCTACTAGTAATACTGGTGAAGAATATTCCAATCCGATTTTCCAACAGCAAACGAAGACCCCATTAAAGCAGTCGTAATGACAACTAAAATGCCGAATAAACATTTATTCATCCAGTTCTCCTTCTTTCCACTTTACAGAGGAGTCACGTTGCATTTGCATATTGCTTACTAACATCTCAATAGCTGGTGGCATATATCGTTTTTTCAAATACGTGAGATAGACTGTACGTGTCAACGTCTTCGAATGTATTATTTTACTTACAATTGTAGGATCGGGTCCGTGTGCAAAATATTTTTGTGGAATCATTGAAATTCCGATATTCTCTCGTATTAGCTCCACAATCGTTTCAAAACGCTCTACTTCATAACATATATTCATTCGCACTCCTTCTTCGGCAAATGCAGCAAAAATGTCTTGACTAGTTTGCAATCCAACACTCGTAACAATGAATGCCTCATCTTCCAGATCGGCTAGCGTAATGGTATCCTTGCTTGCCAATCGATGTTCCGGATGCATGACAACCGCTAATTGCTCTTGATACAAAGGAATCGTAACGATATCCGGAGCCTTTATATATTGATTTGTCAAACAAACATGGACAGCGTACTGACGGAGCGCTCGCTCAACATCCCCACGGTCTAACACCTCAATTAACTTCACATGCATCGATGGAAACTCCTGGCGGTATGCATGTAATATGGAAGGAAGCCAGTTTTTCACTGATTCGATCACACCGATCTGTACACTTCCACTGCCTGTCCACTTCACTTCTTTAATTTCTTGCTGTAGAATATCTATCTCATGGAGAATCTTCAATGCACGCTCATAAACCACATTACCCGATTCTGTCAGTTGGACACGTTTGGTCGTACGTTCAAGTAACTGAAATCCTACTTCACATTCCAAGTTCTTGATCGCTTTACTGAGCGAAGGTTGTGAAAGATGAAGTTTTTTGGCAGCTTCTGAAAAACTAGACTGTTGCACCACCATCACAAAATACTGCAATCGCTTCAATTCCATTCATTTCACCTCCACTTATAACCTTTATGCATGAATATATGAACAACATGTATTAGAATTAATAAGTACAAACCATTATAGTAAGAATATCACGTTGGAAAGGATGAAGTATATTGTTAATACAATCAAATGAAAAATACTGGTCCGGTCGTACAGATAGTGAGACCGACAGAGCTGCATTTCGAATGCACCAAATCATCCAATTTCCCGAATCAATGGAAAACTATACTGATAAGACTTGTACCCTGATTGGATTTTCTTGCGAAGAAGGTGTACGTCGAAATAACGGCAGACTTGGTGCTGCAGAAGGACCGAATGCACTACGAAGTGAACTGGCAAAACTACCTTGGCGCTTGCCAGCAGACTGTCAGCTAATCGATTTAGGTACCATAGTATGTAAAGATGGCCAGTTAGAATTAGCGCAAGCTGAATTAGGAGCAGCCGTTCAAAACAGCCTTCAAAATCATGCCGCTCCTGTCATTTTAGGCGGTGGACACGAAACCGCTTTTGGTCATTATACAGGAGTTCGCAACTTCCTTGGTCCTAACGCAAGAATTGGTGTCATAAATATTGACGCACACTTTGACCTCCGTAGCTACGAAGATCAACCATCTTCAGGCACAATGTTCAAGCAAATGCTTGACTCGGATCCAAATGTCGACTATCTCGTGCTAGGTATACAGGAGTTCGGCAACACAGAAGCATTATTTGCAGAAGCCGATGCAAAAAACGTGACATATGTCACAGAACAAGAGATTACGACAAGTCCTTTAGACGATACTTTACAAAAAGTACAGTTATTCATTGAAAAACAGGACGCTATTTTGTTAACATTATGCTCGGATGTCCTGAATTCCGCGTTTGCTCCAGGTGTAAGTGCGCCGTCCCCCTTCGGTTTGGACCCGTTGATTGTACGCTCTTTCATTCAAACTGTTGCATCGCATAAGAAAACCCTTTCATTCGACATCTCCGAAATAAATCCGTCACTTGATCATCATAATCAAACGGTTAAGCTGGGGGCCTATCTTACAAATGAAGCAATCTTTGCATTGCTGGGAGGTCGAATCACATAAATATTGAGCTAAACCAAATTACCACGCTATTTCTAGCGTTAGCGCTCCTGACACTGGGTACGATGTTAGTCCGTAAAATCGGCTTTCTTCAGAAGTTCTGTATCCCCGCCCCTGTTGTCGGTGGTTTGCTATTCGCATTATTAGCGACTATTTTAAAGTACTTCGATTTACTGAGTTTCACGTTGGATACATCACTGCAAAATTTATTTATGCTGACATTTTTCACCACAGTGGGTCTTGGCGCTAGTTTTCGTCTAATCCGTCTTGGCGGAAAATTATTGATGATTTACTGGGCAGCTTGTGGCTTCTTAGCCCTTGCCCAAAATGTCATAGGTGTCTCCATGTCCTATATATTTGGTCTGCATCCGTTGATCGGTATGATGGCTGGCGCTGTCTCCATGGAAGGCGGGCACGGCGGTGCTACTGCTTACGGGGAAACATTAGAAAGTCTTGGGATTGATTCAGCACTATCCATCGGTATCGCAGCGGCTACTTTTGGACTCGTAGCAGGTGGACTAGTCGGTGGTCCAATCGTTAAATACTTGATCAATAAGCATGATTTAAAATCTACGGAAGTCGAGCATAAAGAAGCATACTCCGTGGAATCATTGGAAAAACCAATCAATACCGATAACTTCATGACACAAACTTTACTGATTACACTTTGTATTGCTGGCGGTACACTGATAGGAGATCTTTTCTCAAACGCTACTGGCTTCGTAATGCCTGGCTACGTGGGCGCAATGTTCGTCGCGGTTATCGTACGAAACATTGTAGACCGCGTGAAAGAAGATGCGATTCATATGACGAGCATCAATTTGATCGGCGACGTATCACTCGGTATTTTCCTATCGATGGCATTAATGAGCATCAAACTGTGGGAAATCGCGGATTTGGCGCTTCCGTTGTTGCTAATTGTCTTTGTACAAGTGATCTTCGTCACGTTGTTTGCAATCTTCGTCTTGTTCCGTATACTCGGTAAGGATTATGACGCAGCAGTGATGATTGCTGGTTTCGCAGGCCATAGTCTGGGTGCGACGCCAAACGCGATGGCGAACATGGCAGCCGTCACAGGACGCTATGGCCCGTCACGTAAAGCCTTCCTGATCGTCCCTATCGTAGGCGCCTTCCTCATAGACGTCGTCTCGATGCCGATCATCATTACGACGATTAATATATTTGCTTGATTATCGTAAGCCAAATGCTTAAAATATGAAAGCCAATTAGGGTGTGCGTGGGGATTGAAGCTCCAGTTGGGGGACGCTTTCCGGGGGAGCTAGCGACCTGGTTGGCTCACCGCGGGCCCTCAGGAACGCGTTCCCTCCGTAGCGCCAATCCCAACCCCTACACCATTTCCAAGAACCGAACTCTCGGTTCTTTTTTTTATTCGTTTTAAGCGAAATATTCACATAGCTCTGTTAAAATGAAAACATTAATCTGTATCTTGAGAGGAGCTTGCTACATGAAAGAAGAACTGATTGAACGACTCATCCGCTACGCTAAAATCGACACTCAATCCGACGCCGCTTCGGACACTACACCTTCTACCGCAAAACAATGGGACCTGCTGCGAGTGCTTGAAAAAGAAATGGCCGACATCGGTCTAAAAGAAATTTCTGTGGACGAAAACGGCTACCTTTTTGGCACACTACCCGCTAACACCGACAAACAACTACCAACAGTCGGATTTCTGGCTCATATCGACACAGCGCCTGACTATACAGGTACGAACGTCAAACCACAACGCATTGACAGCTATGATGGTAAAGACATTTCTTTGAATGAATCAACGGTCATGAGCGTACAGGCATTTCCTGAGCTTACCAACTACGTAGGCCACACGCTGATCACGACGGACGGCACGACTTTACTAGGGGCTGACGATAAGGCCGGTATCGCAGAAATCATGACCGCCATGCACTATTTAGTTAAACATCCCGAAATCAAACACGGTAAAGTACGCGTTGGGTTCACACCTGACGAAGAAATCGGACGCGGGCCGCATAAATTTGACGTAGAACGTTTTGGTGCAGAGTTTGCCTATACTATGGACGGCGGACCGCTTGGAGAACTTCAGTATGAAAGCTTCAATGCTGCAGGCGCAGAAGTACTATTTCACGGCGCGAATGTACACCCAGGCACAGCAAAAGATAAAATGATCAATTCATTATTAATCGCAGCAGAATTTCAGCGAGCTATGCCGCAACACGAAATACCTCAGGAAACGGAACAGTATGAAGGTTTCATTCACTTGATGGATGCGCATGGTTCTGTAGAAAAAACGACGTATCAATATATCATACGCGATTTCAACCGCGATGCTTTTGAAGCGCGTAAACAACTAGTACGAGATACCGCCGCTCGCCTTCAGGAGAAATATGGAGAACATTCCGTGGAGCTTACGGTAACAGATCAGTACTTCAATATGGGGGAAAAAATTGCACCTGTCATGGAAATTGTCGACGTAATGGCGGACGTCTATCGTAGTCTCGATATCGAACCGAAAATCGAACCGATTCGTGGGGGTACGGATGGTTCTCAACTTTCCTATATGGGCATGCCAACGCCAAACATCTTCACAGGCGGCGAAAATTACCACGGCAAATACGAATTTATCTCGGCAGATAATATGGTGAAAGCTACACACGTTATCATTGAAGCGCTGAAACTTCAAGAACAGCGCGGTTAAGCATATGAAAGCAATGTGGATCGGCGTTTTATCTGCGCTCTTTTTTGCGGTGACTTTTGTGCTGAATCGCTCTATGGAACTCGACGGTGGTAGTTGGATGTGGAGTGCCTCACTACGCTACTTCTTCATGGTTCCGTTTCTTGTCGTGATTGTGGCGATGCGCAATGGATTGGATGGCATCAAACGGGAAATGACTGCTGCACCATGGCCTTTTTTTATTTGGAGTTTCGTGGCATTTGTTATGTTCTACGGTCCTCTAACGTTTTCAGCCGGCTATAGTCCAGGATGGCTTGTTGCAGGAACATGGCAAATGACGATTGTGGCTGGTGTTTTGCTAGCCCCTTTCTTCACGTTCCAAACGAAGACGGAAACTGGCGAAATCAAGACAATCCACCATCATATACCTGCAACATCATTGGTAATTTCGTTGGTCATCTTAGTAGGCGTCCTGCTAATCCAGATTCCGCATGCTAGTAGCGTATCGACTAAAACCATTTTACTCGGTACGTTACCACTCATCATTGCAGCATTCGCCTATCCACTTGGTAATCGGAAGATGATGAACTTGGTCGGCGGCCGGCTCGATATGTTCCAGCGTGTACTCGCGATGACACTAATGACAATACCGATTTGGCTGCTCCTCGCTCTCTATGCTTGGGCGACAGTCGGCTTGCCCTCTACGAGCCAAGTCGTGCAGTCATTAATTGTTTCGGTCAGTTCAGGTGTGATCGCCACTTCACTATTCTTCATGGCGACGGATCTAGTACAACATGATCAAGGGAAACTGGCAGCTGTCGAAGCTACACAGTCCGTCGAATTAATTTTCGCCATGCTTGGCGAGATGCTATTGCTGAGCTTGCCAGTACCGAGTGCTCTTTCATTAATTGGCATGCTGGTGATTATCGGAGGCATGTCGTTGCATAGTTATCAAACTTCATTGGCAGCAAAGAAAACATAGAAAAAGGTTGTTTCAAAGTCAGTTGAAGACTTGAAAGACAACCCTTTTTCAAATTTCATGCTCTTTAACTTGCCGCGGAATGCGTTTTTTCAATAATGGCGGTCTAACTTCTGACAATAAAATCGCGATGAAGATAATGGATGCACCTAGGAACATGCGGAACGTTAACAGTTCATAGGCGAGGGCAACAGAGAAAATCATGCCCCAAACTGATTCTGTCGATAAAATAATGGCCGCTTTCGTTTCTGATAAGTGTTTCTGTCCAACTGTTTGCATTAAGAATGCCAACGTCGTAGAAAATACAGCTAAGTACAACACTGAACTTACACCCTTTGGCTCCATGGAGAATGACGTCTCGCCCATTCCGATAACAGTCACCGAGCTGATCCCTGCGGCGACAACCATTTGTAATAGCGTTAGCAAAATGGCGTCTTCTGTGCGGACAAAGCGCGCCGTGTATAAAATATGAAACGCGAACATCACGGCACAACCAAGTGTCAACACATCGCCAATGTTAATAGTGGTAGACCACTGCAACGATAAAACCGCCACTCCAATTAGCGCCAGTACTGCACCAAACCATTCAAATGTATCGAGTTTCCGCTTATACAAAATGAACGCGATCAACGGGACCATCACTACATTTACACCGGTTAAAAATGCATTCTTTGAAGGTGTCGTAAACTGCAAACCTACCGTCTGCAAAGCAAATGCTCCATACAGAAAAACACCAAGCAATGCGCCTTTCCATAAAACCGACTTATCCACCCGAAGTAGACGTTTATGGAAGACGATACTAAGTAGTAAAGCCCCAATGATAAAACGCACAGCTAAAATTTGATACGGTGTGTAATATTCCAAAGCGAGCGCGCTCATCACAAAACCGCTCCCCCAGATAATAGCAGTGAACGTCAACCCGATCTCACCTATGTATTTCCTCATTCATTTCACCATACTCCCAATAGTCTGTCATATTATTTTAGCATGTTTTTCTGTCTAATTGTAGATGAATTTACATCAAATACCGTCTTTTCCGGTAAAAGCAAAACGTCAGGAAAGCATGTTTGCTGTGTAATTAAATTAGCACCCATAATAGATGGATGCACTAGCAGATGACACTTTCCGAGACGCCAATCCCCCTCTCTACAGCAAAAAGGAGCCATCAACAGAAGTCACAAACGTCATGACTTCTAGGACAGCTCCACCAATTATCAATCTTCGTACAACCCAATTTCTTTAATCGCACGCTCAACAAGCGACGGATCTACAGACTTATCGAAATCGATTTCACCACGAATCGCTCCATTCGCCTTATACATCTCATACTGTTTCTTAATATCGTCGATAAACATCTTGCCGTTTGGATCGAGTCCTGTCACGAACACTCTCTCCCATAACTCAGGATCTTTCAACGCCGTATGTTTCACCATAATGTCTATAATCTCTTCTTTACCATGATCTTTAAAGAATGCGTCGTTATAGTCACGCACTCCTTTTAAATAGGCCGCCATGAAGCGTAGCGACAGTTCTTCATTGGCCATGAACTGAGGCGAAGCCAATACCATGGCGATTTGTGATTCAGGCGCATAATCCGTGGCGTCTCCAAAGCGAACGTGAAAACCTTTACTGATACCCTGCGCAATAAGCGGTTCAATATTTAATGCTGCATCAATCGTTCCTGAATCAATGGCCCCAAGCATTGCACCGAAGTCTGCGATGTGCACATACTCTACATCATCTTCCGTCAAACCTGCATGCTTTAACATCTCTTCATAGATATAGCCATCAATAGAGTTACGAGACGATACTGCGATTTTCTTTCCTTTGAAGTCACTGTATTCCTTGATTTCATCGACCATATGATTACCGATGACGAAACTGAAGTAGGACTTACCGGGCATATTATGACCTTTATCCGCAATGATCCGTACATCAATGCCTTGGGCGATCGCATTAAAGAATGATGCAGTGGAGACGCCACCCGCGATATCGACTTCCCCAGCGGCTAGTGCGGGCAACATGTCATCACTATTTGCAAAATCCGCAAAATCTACACGGATATTATAATCGTCAAAATACCCTTTTTCTTTCGCAATATAGAAGCCAGCTCCAGAAGCCGCGCCATCTTCCGCTATAAATACTTTCGCCTGCTTCTCAAGTGGAGCCAAATCACCCGATGCTGGCTTGTCGTCATTCGTTACAGGCTTCGTAACTTCTTTCGGAGAACATGCCCCCATGATCAATACGAACGATAATAAGCTGAACAAACCCGCCTTCTTCACCCATTTCCCCACATCATCTCTCCTTTTATCACTTATTCTCTCGATTTCAGTACTTCCTCTTGCAAATGATGCCATATCTCGATGAATTTTGTTGCCATTTCCGGATCTTTCCGAACATCCTCCATCTTTCTCGGCCTTGGCATATCAATAATGATTTCTTCAATGATTTTCCCCGGTTGAGCTCCCATCAACAGAATGCGATCACTGAGCAACAACGCTTCATCAATACTATGTGTAATGAACAATACGGTCTTCTTCGTCTCTGCCCAAATACTCAATAACTCTTCCTGCAAAATAAAGCGGTTCTGTTCATCGAGTGCACCAAACGGTTCATCCATCAGTAAAATCTCGGGATCATTCGCAAAAGCTCTCGCTATACTCACGCGTTGCTTCATACCGCCTGACAATTCCTTTGGATACAGCGAAGCGAACCGTTCCAACCCTGTCTTCTTCAAATAAAAGTCCGTTCGTTCATTAATGAATGCTTTCGGCAAATTACGCATCTTCAACCCGAAGGCTACATTTTCACGTACTGTCAGCCATGGAATGACACCACGTTCTTGGAATACCATCGATTGCAACGGACGATCATTCGTCTCAGTCGCAATCGTAAAGTTGCCGACACTTGGCTGTTCAAGTCCAGCCAAGATACGTAACAGCGTCGTCTTGCCACAACCGCTCGGCCCAACGAGACAAACAAATTCACCTTCAGCTACCGTCAGAGAAATATCTTCAAGTGCAATGACACTGCCCTGTTTCTTATAAAAAGCTTTCATTAGTCCATCCACCGTAATCTTTGGCTCCCCCTCCATTTCCTTCACCTCCATGGCAATAATTTATTTTGAAGCGCACGCAGTATAAGCGAGAATAAGTAACCGAAAAAGGAAATGAGAATTAATCCCACATACATTTCAGGTAATAAGAAGGCCTTATAGGACGTCCATATCAAATAACCGATACCGGAAGTCGCCCCCATCATCTCTGCCGCCACAATCGTCAATAACGCAATCGCCTGCCCCATCTGGATTCCTTCAAGCATGACAGGAAGTGCTCCGGGAAGAGCGATTTTAAAGAAGAAATTCCACTGACTCGTTTGATAGTTACTAGCAACATCCAAATAAATCTTATCGATATTCAACACACCCGCCGCCGTATTAATGACAACCGGGAAAAATACACTTCCTGCTATCGTCACAACCTTCGACAAATCTCCAATTCCGAATAAAATAATGATGATTGGCAATAATGCCAACGTCGGAATTGGCATAAGAGCCATGACAATCGGTTGAACAAAATGCCGGATTGGAGAATATAATCCCATCAATAAACCGACAATGATGCCTGGAATGACACCTGCTAAAAATCCGATGAAAATCCGATACAATGAGACGCCAACATGTTTCGCCATCACGCCGCTCACAACCATGTCATAAAAGGTTTGCACAATCGTACTGGGCGGCGGGAAAAAGCGAATATCCAAGATACCCGTTCTCGACATCACTTCCCATAGCACCAGCAGGAACAACGGTGACACAATCGTCAGCAATCGCTTGCCACGTTCTTTGCGCTGCCGCAAATTCCATTCCCTTTGTTCCACCTCAAATGATTCATTGCGAGCCAATACTTGAGTCTCCACTCTTCACCACCTCTTCACTGCCTATAGTATGTAAAGGCCTAGTAAACTGGTTGGGCTGGCGTCACGTTCGGGTTGTTTCCGTAAAGTAGTTTGATTATACTGAAGCTATGACTATACTTACACCAGACCAAATCAGAGAATTGAATAGTTACAGTGTCTACTTGGAACCGCCAGTACATCCAGTCTTCACGCTAGCCGATGTACTGGACCCTTCAAAAGTACAAACTATCGTCCAAGTCGCCCAAACTGTCAGCCAAAGTCCAAATGAAGTCGTTGCAGCTTCGTTTTTCGTACGTCGCCTCGGCATGTTTTTCGCCATGCAGCTCTATAATTTGGCTGTGTATGATGAAATGTGGAACGGATCAGCAGAAGACTTGCAGTTCGGTGCACGACAAGAGTTCGGCAATAAAACGATCAGCACATTTATAGATAGCGCAGACTGGGAAATGATTGATGACGAAGACCGAGAAGCGCATATTAGACGTGTACTAGATGATGCACATTCGGTGATTACGTCGCTACGCACGGCTGTCCCGGTATCTCCCCTTACTTTATGGGAAAACATTTTCGGCTTCTGGTTATGGCAATATCATGTACTACTGTCAGACCCAGGATCGGAAATGGAAGCAAGCGAAGATTTAAGCATACTAAAAGACGACACCACATGGACAGGCATCGCCGATCACTCACGTTTCGCCAGCTATTTAAACGGTTCACAACCATCTGCTTTATTAAATACCACCGTTCGAAAGACATGTTGTTTCTCAAAAGATGTACCTGGATTAATGCGCTGTGGATTTTGCCCAATACCTTAAAAAAACAGGCTTTCGCTCACTATGCGAAGGCCTGCTTTTAACGTTTACGATATGCATGGAAGGATTGTTTAGTCGAATAGATAATCCCCATAGCCGCACCACTATAAAAAATCCCCATAAAAATTCCGGCAGACAAATTTTTGGGATGGCTGATGAATATAGATATCGCAAGCGCAACGACTGTAGCAACTGTCGAAAGCCAACTAAGCGACACTTTAAAAATCCACTTGACGATCAATACCACGACTAGGACAACCGGAACACCCCAAATCGCATCCCAAACATTGGTTTGAATAACGGGAAATTCCGTCAGCATATGCCAACACCCTTTCTTTTATCGTAGAATGTACTGTTTTACTTTTTTTATCCCCATAAAAAAACCTCCCAGTCCAAAGACTAGGAGGCTGATTCTATCGCTATATATTCTTCGTAGCCGCTTCACTAATTTCTTGTCGCATTTCATAGATGTTCTGCACAATTACTTTACCAACTGCATAAGCAGGTACAGCTACTAGAATACCAAGGAATCCTGCAAGACTTCCCGCCACTAATAATACTGTAATGATCGTTAGAGGATGAATATCAAGTGATTTCCCCATAACGTTCGGCGTAATGAGATTACTATCGATTTGCTGCGCGACTAACGTAACCACTCCGACCCAAATAACTAATTTAGGTTCCTGTAAATACGCAATGATTAAGGCTGGAGCTACCGCAATCCACGGTCCAATAAACGGAATGATATTCATGAATAAAGCGAGAATTGCTAGTAACAAGGCATACTCCAATCCGATGATTGAATAACCAATCAAAATAATCGCTGCCAAAATAGCACTAATTAATAATTGTCCTTGAATATAAGAACGTAAGACCTGATCAATATCTTCCAATGTCTTCTTTATCCATATACGTCGCTTTCCGGAAAATAGATTGTATACTCTCGGAGCAAATTTTTCATGATCCTTCAACATAAATAAGAAGAAGAACGGTACAAGTAACAATAACGCTACCGCTTGGACGAAGGATTGTACAAATTGTACGAACCATTTGCCGAATGTTACCGCAAAAGTTTGGATTGACTCAACTGCTGAATTCAGAGAATCCTGCAAACCTTCAGGTAAATTGTCCATTTGATTAATTGCTTTATCTTTTAGCTGCTCAATCTGATGAGTGAGAGCGGGCCCGTTGTCCACGAGATTATTCACTTGTTTCGTGACCATCGGACCAATTATTGCGATTAAAATCCAAATAACCGCTACGAGTATGAGCATAATCGTTATGATACTTCCCCATCTCGGCATTTTTTTCTTTTCCAAATAGTGCTGGATAGGTACCGTTATGTAATAAAGCAGGCCACCGAAGATTAATGGCATGATAATAGTCTGTAAAATGATACCCACCGGTCTAAAAATATAATTTACTTCTAAAAAGAATTTCGTGATCAACAATGCCAGTAATATACCAACACCTACCTGAAACCACACCTTTTTCGTCAAATGCTCACTTCCCCTCTATTTTAACTTACATAGTTAACTTTATTATACGCGGTTGAATCCCCTGTGTCGAAATTTTTAAATACCCCTTGCTGTATAATAACCATCGATTTATACACTGTATTGTAACAATAATTATCTAATTATGCGAAAAAGTCTTAAATCCTCTTGTTCTAGTTGTATTTAATAGGTAAAATGATTGTGTCTTTGAAGATTTCAACTCTTCAAGAAATACAACGTAGAAATGAAGGGATCTTAATGTTACAACAGACTTGGAATCGTCTTTGGTCGTTACACGATCAAGTTAAAGATGTCTTCCGCTTTTTTGCTGCGCCCGCTTCTTCTGAAATGGCAACAGGCGGACAGGGTGGAAAAAAGATTGGCGTGAATCATGAAGGTGGAGGTAGGGACTCCCGCAGTTATTCAGCTACACAGCTCATTGGATTGGTGCTTGGGCCATTACTCTTTTCCCTTATTTTACTGTTTTTCAAACCTACAGACTTATCCGCAGCGGGTATCGCTATTTTAGCCAGTACTGTATGGATTGCGGTTTGGTGGATTACGGAAGCCATTCCGATTCCAGTTGCGTCCTTGCTACCGCTCATACTGTTTCCAATGACAGGCGGCTTGGAAATGAAAGACACCGCTTCTTCCTATGGAGATGAAACGATTTTCTTATTTATGGGTGGATTTATGATCGCACTCGCGCTTGAGAAGTGGAATTTACATCGACGAATTGCACTGACAATCATCTCTGCAATCGGAACAAACATGGACAAAATCGTTCTCGGTTTCATGGTAGCTACCGGATTTTTATCTATGTGGATTTCTAACACTGCCACAGCAATGATGATGGTGCCAATCGGTTTGGCGATCATTACACAAGTAACAATCGCATTAAAGGACGATCCGACTATCGATACATCAAAAGAAAACTTTGGATTCGGTAAAGCATTGATGCTTGGTATTGCTTACTCTGCTTCATTAGGCGGGATTGCGACATTGATCGGTACGCCTCCGAATACACTGCTTGCTGGTGCCATCAATAAAATCTATGGCATCGAGTTATCCTTTGGTAAATGGATGTTGTTCGGCGTACCTTTTGCTTGGGTATTCATCTTACTGACTTGGTGGTACCTAGTGAAGATCGTCTACAAATCACCAGTCAAAACATTACCTGGCGGACGCGAAGTCATTGATAAGGAAAAGAAGTTGCTTGGACGTCCATCAATTGAAGAAATTATGGTCTTCATCGTCTTTGCTCTTGCTGCTTTTTCATGGATTACGCGCTCATTCTTCCTATCGAGATTTATTGACGGCTTAAGTGACGGTGTCATCGCTATTACGTTTGCAATGATTTTGTTCATCATTCCGTCTGTAAATAAAAAAGGTGATCACTTACTGGATTGGAATACGGCAGTGAAATTACCTTGGGGTATCTTACTTCTCTTCGGTGGTGGACTGGCTATCGCAGCTGGCTTTGTCAGTAGCGGTCTGTCCGAATGGATCGGTGCTCAACTGATTGGGTTGAAAGGTGTTCCGCTCATTGTCATCATTTTGATTGTTACGACACTGGTTATTTTCTTGACAGAAATCACATCGAATACAGCAACAGCTTCTATGATGTATCCAATCATGGCTTCGTTGGCACTTGCACTTAATTTCCATCCGTATGCATTGATGATTGCAGCAGGTGTAGCAGCATCTTGTGCATTTATGCTACCGGTTGCCACCCCACCGAACGCAGTCGTTTTCGGATCAGGTTATCTACGAATTCCTGACATGGCGAAAGCTGGCTTCGCGCTCAATATAGTTGGGGTCTTGCTCGTGACACTTTGTATCTACTTCCTGCTTCCAATATTATGGGGCATCGATTTGCATACAGTACCAGATGTATTTAAAAACTAAAATAAACCAGATGCCGGGGTTCATCCCAAGCATCTGGTTTTTATTTACTGCACTTTACTCAACACTCTGCGTCGCAATCGAATCAATAGTACATAGACAACTGGCACAACTGCTGAAAACATAGCGAGACCCGTCCACCCTGCAAACTGCCAAAGCGGTGTTACTAGCGTACTTCCTGCCGCCATACCAATATAATAAGAAACCAGGTACAGGCTTGATGCACTCCCCTTATGATGCGTTGCTTCTTTACTGACAGATGCCGCAGTTAAAGAATGCGCAGAGAAAAAACCAAGACAGATAATGCAATAACCAATAATAATCAACGGTAATATAGTTGGAATGGTTAGAAGACAGCCAACCGCTAGCAGGAGTACACCTATAAATCGAACAGAATTCATACCTGCTTTACTGGCAATAGAGCCAGCGAGCGGTGCGCCGATAATTCCAAATGCATACGCGAAGTAGATATAAGAAACTTCATCAAGCGTCATCGAAAACGGTGAAGCTGTCAAATGGAATGGTAGAAATGTCCACATGCCGGTAAAGCTCAGCTGCAATGCGATACCAAGTCCAAAGACAATTAACAACGCCGGATTCTTTAAATGTATACCGAAACCTTCCATGTCTTTCTTCATTGACTCCACACTCGGCGTGAAGTAATTGGATTTTGGTAACACGAATAGTAAGAAGATAAATACCGCCACGCCTGCGACTGTTAGCAGTTGAAGAGACAGTTCCCATGACCAACGTTCTGCTAAATAGCCCGTGACAAAACGACCAAGCATGCCACCTGTGCCGTTGAATGAAATATACAGAGCTGTCGCCACACCCA
Source organism: Sporosarcina sp. P25 (assembly GCF_002743235.1). Lineage (NCBI taxonomy): Bacteria > Bacillati > Bacillota > Bacilli > Caryophanales > Caryophanaceae > Sporosarcina > Sporosarcina sp. P25. The sequence goes on along the minus strand of NZ_PDYV01000022.1, from coordinate 7,206 downwards.
CTACACGCTCATTAATCTCTTCATTGATATAAGCAAGTGCGGCAGCCAATACTCCTGCCATCGCAAATCCCTGTATAAAACGCAATACAAGGATGACCGTAAATGAATGCGTCAAAAACATCGGTATAAATAAAAGCGCCGTTACTAATACTGAGACTTTTACAAAAGCGGATCTACCTAGCCTGTCGGAGTAAAACCCAAGAATCACCAAACCGAAGATTAGACCTATTGTATTAACAGACATAGCTAAACTGGCAGTGGACACGGAGACATTGAATTGCTTTGTTAAAATAGGTAGCAAAGGCTGCATAGCATACATCGCGGCAAAAATTAGCACTGAAGCAATACCCAGCCCGATGACAATACGCCAAAATCGAAGCTCGCGAAGCGTTGATTTAGCTTGTAAATTCATGATGACACTTCCAGTCCTTGAAATATGAATAATGAAATTATATCACTACACTAAAAGTTTAACAGAAAATTGTAGAATACAAATTGAAATCCATTGTATATTCTTGCTACAAAGAGCCATCCTACCATTTGGAGGTGTTAGACAAATGAACAAAATGGCGATGACAGCTGTCGGACTAGGTGCACTTTATCTCATGCGAAATAAGCAGTCACGGGAAAAGCTTATGGAGCAAATTAGTAACCTTTCAGGAATGAACAGTAATCCGTAATGCCAGACATTTGTATACACCCGAAAAGCCGGAGCCCTCAGAAGGTTTCCGGCTTTTCATTTTCTTTAAAATTCATCCGGAGGTCTACTATCGATACTCAGTGTCTTATGGAGAATTTTATAGTGGGCACAATACATTATGTAATTATTCCGACCATTTATTGAATGTTTTCCCTTTTAAAAAGTGGGTATTTAATATAATAACAAACGAAATGGAGGAGATAGTATGAGTAACAAAGATCACGGTACAGAAGATAAATTAAAAGGTTTTGGCAACAAAGTCAAAGGTAGTGTAAAAGATACCGTAGGTGATTTAACGGACAACACTAAAATGCAAGCTGAAGGTAAATGGGACAAAGCAAAAGGTGCTACACAAGAAAAGATCGGTAAAGCAAAAGAACGCTTTAGTGATGATGAATCACATCCTGAAAAATAATACATGTACTAACAAGTCTGCTGCTCAATCAGCGGACTTGTTTTCTATACAATATAAAAAGAAGGATCTTCCATTACAATGGGAGATCCTTCTTTTTTACAACTGATTTGTACCTATTCGTGGACTATTTGGAATAGGATTACCTACTTCTCCATTCGGATTACTATCCAGATTTTCACCACTGTCTGTTTGCTGATGGGCACTATCATGTGGATCTACAGATTGCGCTCGTTCTTCATCTGTCAGTTGATCAACAAATAAAGCGATCCCACCTTCTTTTAAATCATTATAGAATGTTTTGGATTCTAATTTTGTAAAACCCATTTTAATGAAAATCGTTAACATCTCATCTTTACTGTTGAACAAACGGCGCGTATGATCCCAAACCGATCCTTCCTGAATACCGATTATTTCAATTTCAGGATCACTTTCCAGTACTTTTAGGTCATCTCGCACATTGGAGACTACACAAATGTGATGTTTTTTAAATCCTTTTGCTTCTAGTTCAGTTATTTTATAACGAACGTTATCTACGGAATGAAATGTGCCCTCATATTGTTTATTAGCCATTATTGCACCTCCCTATCACTAACACTATGCTATACTTCTACCCATTGAAGACCACTTTCACACATAATTCGAAATACTTTACATATATCTTCCTGTGCATAGTTCTCCACTTCTTGTACACGCTAGTTGTATCACAATGAAAAGGAGTGGTTGATTGGTGGAAATGAAAAAAAAGCTGGAGTCTGAAGTTTCAAACATGGGTAAGGACAAGAAAGATCAGATTTTGCAGAACTTCAATCATTTTAAAGGGTATCTAGCCGATAAGGTAGAAAAAGGTGAAAGCCTTGGAATGAGTGATGAACAATTGGCGAAAACCACAAAGTTTATTGCCGATTATTTATCACGTCATGAAGAACCGCGAAACCGTGAGCAATATTTATTACAAGAACTGTGGGATTCAGGCACTAAAGAAGAGCAACACTCTTTGGCACATATGCTTCTAAAAATGGTTCGCCAAGCATAATAGGAGGCGATAAGACGTGGCGTCAAGGAAAAATCCAAGCCCTAACTATCATCCGAATACCTATCGTCTGATTCAGACACATCCTGAAAATCTACAGACTAACACAGTTAGTTTGTTCGATTTGCATGAAGATATGCAAACGGTCGATTCCATCTCTTTACCCGATCAGCGAAAAGCGCTTATGAAAGAAAAAATCAACCACTCCCCTCGTTTTAGTGGTGGCAGCTTGTCGAATGACTACGGCGCTCCCCACTGATTCACCGTTAAAAGCTGTACAGTGAAAATTCCACTGTACAGCTTTTCCTCGTTTATTTGCAGTACTTGTTGCTATTTCCCGGGAAATACAGTGAGTATAGTGCAGTCTGAAAACTTATTTTCATGCTATACTATGATCCGATGGAAATGGAGGTTATGCGGATGAAAATGTGGATGTATCCGCTGCTCGTTGTACTTGGAGCTGCAAGTTATGGAATTTTATCAACGATTATTAAATTAGCAATTCAAGATGGCTTCACCGCTTCGGAAGCAGTGACGAGCCAATATTATACCGGATTTCTTTTAGCGCTTATTATTTTCATCTTAGTCAAACGTGGTTTACCGACTTTCCGTGGAAGTTTCCCAGTATTAATTGCTGGTTTATTCACAGCGATTACCGGGACGGTGTACGGGAAAGCAGTTGAATATATGCCCGCTTCATTGGCGGTCGTATTACTCTTTCAATTCACTTGGATCGGAATGCTCTATGAATGTGTAGGGGCCAAGCGTTTGCCCAAACGTTCGGAAGTGGTATCACTTGTCTTTCTATTTGGCGGAACGATTTTAGCTGCCGGATTAATCGACGTTGATCTAAGCGAAATCCCATGGCAGGGATGGGCATGGGGACTTGCCGCGGCGTTTAGTTTCGCTGCGTTCGTTACAGCAAATCAGAAGCCCGTACCAGGTATGGACGTAGTGACGCGGTTGTTCTTAATGTCGTTTTATGCCGCGATTGTCATTACATTTTTCCAATCCCCAGAGATTTTATGGAACGGGATGTTAGGTGATGGTTTGTGGATTTATGGTTCCATTTTAGGTGTGTTCGGAATTGTCCTTCCTATTTTCTTGTTTTCTGTCGGAGTGCCAAAAGTCGGCGCGGGCATGTCTTCTATTTTGAGTGCTGTTGAGTTGCCTGTGGCGATTATAGCTTCGATGTTGTTGCTTGGCGAAAAGTTAACGGCATTGCAGTTTCTTGGCATTTTTCTAGTACTGTTCGGGATGACGTGGCCGGCTATATTGCAACGGTTTGCGGTGAAGAGGCGACTACAGTTACGACGGGTGAAGTAAACGGTAAGGCGACGGTGATTGTCGTTCCGAGCTGATGCGTTTGGAAGAAACCGAAACAAAACCAAAAAAACGCATGAAGGATCATTCTTCTCCTTCATGCATTTTTTTGACTACGTATTTATAAAAGTAACTTTTGTGATACAGAAGTGTACCGGAGCGGAAAAAGGCCGACTCCTGCGGGATCTAGCGCGAATGTTGAGACCTTACAAGAGCGCCAGCGCAGGGGAGCGGACTATTTTCTAGTTATGTCCCAGCCTCGTTGGTTTTATATTCTGCCCAATTCTCTCTACGCAATGAAGCGATGAGGAACAGTAACAAGACGTCCATCGCAACCAATGCAAAACTGATAATAATGAAGAAAGTTGAAAATGCATGGTCTCCAAAATTTAGCGAGAATGCTGTCATGAGCATCATCATAAAGTGAATGCTCATGTACCAGATATAAGCCGTGTGTATGCGGTTACGCAACTGTGCTTGGCCAGGTTCTTGAATAATCGATTTCCACGTACCAAATAAGTAGTAGACGACGATTGTTTTCCAAATGAATAAAATTCCCGCATATATGGTCCAGCCCATATCACTGACTTCAGAAAGATTGACGAAAACCCCCGGTACCGAAATCAGCATCCCAATGAATGCGGTGATTTCCACTTTTTTGGCTACCCGATAACGTTGAGTTAGTAGTCGCGCACCTGAATAAATCAAATAGTAACCAATTGGTGCTGCCAGTATATCAATCCCTATTTGCAATCGGAAGAAAACGAAGAGATAGCCCCAAAAGAATAACTTAAATGCTTTATTCATGAGCTTTTACCTCCGTTCGATCCTCGATGACTTGCCGGATAGACTCTTTCGTCATATATGGATAATAGTGGAGATGACCAACCCGAGTAACGAACGATTCACCCGCTTCGGTCGTACCGTTCAAATCAATCTTTACGTCTAATACGGCATGCAATGCAGGATCCGCATAACTTTTCACATTCAACCAGGCCCCTGCGGCTAATTGCAGAGGTAAATTCATCTCACGTAGATCAATGCCTTTTGCATGATTCCACTCATCGCTTTCCAATACAGGCCTTAGTTGCTCTGTTTCGACACCATTTGCGCTATGCAATTTTATAAGAAATTGATCTTGTAAGGCATCATCGAATACTGTGTCGACCGATTCAATCGTCAGTGCCTCTTTTGCGTTCAGCCGGGTTTCCGAATATTCTCCTACCGAACCCGATTTGAATGAGAGCGGGTCCCACTGTTCTTTTTGATATTGAAACACAATCTGACCTATTGAATAAGTAGCTACTTCGTTTCCAGAAAAGTGGACAACCATATTATCGAATTTTACTGTTTCACCAGAGGTCACGAATGCTTCCGGATCGAACTGGATATTCACTCTTTTTAATGAATATCTGCCAAATTGCTCTACTACCTCTACTCCCTCATTCTCACCAAAACGATCCGGAATTCCCCGAATATTGCCTAGCTCCACGAACTGTATAAAAGACGTATCATCTTTATTCGTAATAAAATAAAACGGTATATACTGTTCATTTTTCAAGTTTAAATCAAGATAATGATTCAAGAATACAGGACGCTCAAGCTTGTGCTTCTCTGCGTAAATATAATTAGCCACCCAAATCAATACGACCGTCAACATAATTGCCCAAAATGGTTTGATCTTCAACCGATCAACTCCTTATAGCGACCGAATAAACGCCGCCAAGTCTTGTTGATTCTCTGGTGTTACACCATGTCCGTCATTATATGTTTTAAACGTAACGTCTGCACCAAGCGACTCGAAATACTCCTTGCTTTCCACTCCAGATTGGGATGGAATTACATAGTCATAGTCTCCATGGGAAATGAATACCTGTTGATTTTCCACAGATTGTATTGCGTATTCACTCTTGACGAAATCAGGTACATACCCGCTAAGCGCCACTACTCCATGCAGTGAAGGGATCAACGTTACACCCAGCGCCTGTGCAAGTACGGCTCCCTGACTGAAACCGACGACCGTCAAACGGTCAGGATCTAGATCGTACTCCTGAATAGCTTCACGAATGAATGATTGGATATAGACGAGCACTTTATCGAATACTTCACGAACCGGCTTTCCTTCCTCTTCAATCGTGAAAAATGCATAGCCTGGCTCATGAACGATAGGTCCTCTCAAACTGAAAATATGATGTGTATCTGTAAAATCTTTGACTAGTTGTGGTAGATCTTCTTCATGACTCCCCATTCCATGAAGTAAAAATAGTGCAGGTTGTTTTTCTCCTGACTTCACTGGCTTTGTATGTGTAAATGTAAATGGTGATTTCATAGTCATTCTCCCCTTTTCTCTTCTTTATGCCACTAGTTTACCACAGAAAAAAGCGCCTGCCACTTTATGTGACAGACGTGTTGAACAGCTTATTTCTTTTCTGGCTGAGCTAATACTTCATTCCAGTTGATAGTTCCATCTTTGATTTGATCACGACGTTCTTTCGTTATGATATCGTTCGGACGACCTCCGTCCGGCCAGTCTTTGTCATGATTTTTCCATTCAGGACGATCTTTTGATAGGATGTACGCCGCCAAGTCACTAGCTTCTTGATCAGTGAGTGTACTTTCTTGACCAACAGGCATGTTGTTCTGGATGTACCCCGCCATTTTCGTCATACGTGCAATTCCTGCTCCATCGTTAAATGATCCTTCACCCCAAAGTTTAGGACCCGTGTTAGAACCGATCCCTTCACCGTTCTCACCGTGACATGCGATACAAGATTGCTGATACACTTCTTCACCGTTTTCTACGTTCGGTGTCGGTAAATCATCCAGAGAGTTCTTATGGCGCCAATCTAATTCGGCGCCTACTGGAATTCCTTCGGAGATATACGTCATGTATGCGACCATTGCATCTAAGTCTTCATCATCAGCAGCAAATTTTTGCCCGTCCATACTTCTTACCATACAGCCGTTAATACGTTCTTCTAGTGTAACCATTTGACCCGATCGTCCGATGTACATCGGATAAACTGCAGACATTCCGACCATGGATGAAACACCTTCGTCTGTTCCTGCACCTGCATGACAACTTGTACAAGACAATTCATTCACTCGTGCAAGTCCGTCTTCTACTGTTGCCGCCTCAGAACGTAATACGTTAGACGTATCATCGAATAAATCGAAGCCGCGTTTAATTGCTTCCCCTTCTTTCCCCTCTGGAATGTCATCCATTGAAGGCGGGTTGTGCTGAATCCCAGCAACCTCTTCAGTCGGCGCTGCTACTTCCGGCGTTTCTGATGCCTGGTCTTTATTAACACGCAGTTGGTTGCCCATAAATGCTATGACGACCAAACAAACTATGACGATAAAGCCTAGGGCTAGTCCCGTTGCTCTTTTCATGTCCGCTCCTCCTTTCCATAATTTTCTATATACCCTATTCAACCTATCACACATCTTTATGTCAGTCTATCCATTTTATGACTGATACCTAGTGTCATTTAACTTTACAGCTTATTGTATAAGCAAATCTAAAACCCAAATACTTTGTGACAAAAAGAAAACGAGGTTGGGACAGAACAGAAAAACGTAAGGGGAATGAGTCCTTTACGTTTTTTTCTGTTCTATCAGCAAATATTTTTTAGAGTATCAGAATGTACCGGAACGGAGAAAGGCCGACTCCTGAGGGATCAGCGTGCGTCTTGAGACCCTGGACGTAGCAAAGCGAAGGAAGCGGCTCAAGCCACG